>DGDU01000054.1:48362-68586 GCA_002385605.1 Christensenella sp. UBA3944 | reverse complement strand
TTGTTAACAGCGAAACCGCCTCAAACATCATAATCGAGAGGCAATACGAGGAAAACAATGTTACCGCCGATTACGATAACGGCGACCTTACCTATATCGCTTACCTTGCCAATAATTTCGTGCTGATTAATATCGACAGCCCGCTTTCCGACCCCGTTATAAACCACCATACCGGCGGGTATTTCTATGAGTCCACAAGAAATTACATCGCCGCCAAAGCCGAAGAAGGAAAGTTCGGCGGAAAGACCCTTTTTGCCATGATGCACCACAATCTGGTGCCCCACTTCCCCTTAGAGGACAGCCTGCTTAAGGACTTCACCATTTACGGCTGGAGAGAGGTTGCCGACTTCCTCGCTGATATCGGCGTAAGGTACGCCTTCACGGGGCATATGCACTCCAACGATATAGCAAAGCACCAGTCCCTAAACAATAATATTATTATCGACACCGAAACCAGCTCGCTTACGGGCTATAAGGGCGGCATGAGGTATGTAATTATCGAAAGGGGCAGCATTGGCAACACCTACGCCGAAAATTATAAGTCTAGAATGGAGTTGGTGGAAAAGGTTGATATCACCGACCTCTTCACCAAAAACTTTATTACCGAAAGCTATCTTGAATTCTGCAACCTCACTCAATACATAGAGCACACGGGCAACAAGTATTACATTAAGGACGCCAGCGAATACGCGGTTACCAAGCTGTTCCGCAATATCGTAAACAATGTAAAATACGCATACCTTAACCCCGAATTCATACTGGGGCTTTCGGATATGGTTACGGGTATGTTCAACTCGGATAACTTCATTGTTTCGAGCATCCTCGGCATAGCCGGCCCGCTTATCGACAATCTCATAGTTCATATCGAGGATGTCGTGCTTGCCGATTACACCTACAAGGGCTCCAATCCCGCTTATCAGGGCGAGGGCAGGGGCAAGAAGCTTTGCGGCTATGTTGATGAAATGGTTGATACCGTTCTTTATTACGCCGTTAACGGAAGAGGGGATACCTTCTTTGATTTCGGCATGGGCGTATACCTCGCGCATCAGGGCGGCATAGATACCGCTCTTGCCGACGCCGATCCCTACATCCTCGAGGCTCTGGAAGGGCTTAAGAACGGCGATATAGTTAAGTTCCTGTTTGACACCCTTCTTAGCGACAAGATAGGCCTTATGAGGATTGTTAAGGGCTTGCTGAAGCCCATCAACCTCACATACGGGCTGAGCCCAAAGGACGCGGCCGCGGTAGAGGCCGTATTGAACCTGCTTACGCCCGCGGGGCAAAAGATTGACGGCTCGGCCGTGCTTCTGGATACCATCGCCCCCGGCGTTATTACCCTGCTTGGCGCCTTTATCGATATACCCTTCGAGCTTGAAGGCACACTCGAGGAAACGCTTGACCACATCATCGAAGGCTACATAACCGACAGCTTCTATACCGGGCTCGGCGAGATAGCCTATAACATAATGTCGCAATTCTATATAGACGAAACGGCGAAATACGAAATAAGCTTCGGCGATTATGTAACCTATAAGTTCGACCCCTCGGCGCCCGCTACCTATACCGCCGATATGAAGCCCGAAGATCCCACCATCGAGAGCGGCAAGCTGCCCTCGATGCTTACGGTAACCTTCGGCGCCGACCCCGCCACCACAAAGAATTTTGTGTGGTTTACGGACAGGCGCGTCACGGGCACCGAGATACAGTACATGGAAGGCGAATTTAACGCTGCCGCCGCCACCCAAAAGAGCGGAAGCTTTGCCTCTTACGCCACCACCACGGCGAGCATCGACCTCGGCATATTCGCAACCCTCATGCATGTGCCCGTGGGAAGGCACTCGGTAGAGCTTACGGGGCTTAAGCCCGGCACCACTTACAGCTACCGCGTGGGAAGCGCAGCCGACAGCTACTGGAGCCCCGTTTATACCTTCAGGACGGCTCCCGCGGAGGAATCGGCGCCCTTTGAAATCCTTCTTATCTCGGACATTCAGGGTTCGGCTCTAAGAACCTACGAGCTTTCAAATAAGATAATGGGCAAGATGGGCGAAGTATTCCCGAAAGGTTACGATTTTGTGCTTAACTCGGGCGATGTAGTGGACAACAGCAAGAACCTCGTACAATGGAAGTACCTGCTTGACACCCTGCAGGGCTACTGGGGCAACACCACCCAGGTAGTGGCGGCGGGCAACCACGATAAATCCTCTTATAAGGCCCCCGACGCCAAAAAGCCCAGCTACTCGCAGATAGACCCCAACGCCATACAATCGGCGTACAACTACCTTGCGTTGCACTATAATATAAGCTACCCCGAGCAGGACGACCTCACGGGCTTCTACTATAGCTTCGATTACAGCGGAGTGCACTTCACCGTGCTTAACACCAACAGCCTCGACAGAAGAAACAGGCTTTCGACCAACCAGCTTAACTGGCTCATAAACGATTTGCAGTCGACCGACAAGGTTAAGGTTGTAATTATGCACAAGAGCATTTATTCGTCGGGCTCGCATGTCAATGAAAAGGATGTAGTCGCGTTAAGGGAGCAGCTTACCCCCATATTCTACGATTACGGCGTAAAGCTGGTGCTGGGCGGGCATGACCACACCTACTGCGAAACCTATTATCTGGACGGCGCGGGCAACCCCGTAAAGTCCTTTGCCAAGGATAAGGGCAAGATAGACGGCGACGGCGTGCTTTATGTCACGCTGGGCACCTTCGGCGACAAGTTCTATAAGTATGTCGAATCCGACCTGCCCATAGAGTTCGGGCAAAAGCTACATAATCCCACGCTTAAGAACCCCACCTTCGGCAAGCTCGTGTTTGACGGAAGCGACCTGTATTATTTCGGCTACGAGTACGACATCGAAAAGGATAAGGTGCGCCTCATCCGCTCGGACAGCCTGAAGGCCATAATAGGGCTTAGCGTTGTTGGCGCCGTCGTGATTTCGTCGATTGTCGCCGTGTCGGTTACTGCCGCAAAAGCAGCGAAGCGTAAGAAAACGGCAGCATAAAAATCCCAAAAAGCTTGTCGTTCGGGCGGGAGTTTTGATATAATATTAAAGGGCTCCCGCCCGTATCCGTTTTATAAAAAAACGGCATAATAAAATTTGTTAAAATTAAATTATCTTGCGCTAATCTGTGGACATACATTATAGATGTATGATATAATTCCTAAGCGCGCGGCACCATAACCAAGTGGTAAGGTAGAGGTCTGCAAAACCTTTATGCCCCGGTTCAAATCCGGGTGGTGCCTCCAGCTTTTGCCGTTATGGCGGAACAGGCAGACGCAAGGGACTTAAAATCCCTCGGACGCAAGTCCATGTCGGTTCGACCCCGACTAACGGCACCAATTAAGGGCAATTTCGCGAGATTTTGCCCTTTTTTTGGTTTTAGAGAACAATGCCCGAAGTTTTTATTACCCCATAGCGGGCGCTTGCTGTCCGAATATTGAAAAAACCGGATTTTTTATAGTTCCGCCCGTGGGTTTTGACGGGTTCTTGTCATTTATTGCACTATAATAAATACTAAATATAGGTTGAATTCCTTATTTGAATGTGTTAAAATATTTGAAACTTAGTAGGCCCGTAAAAGGGGCGGGTTCGGTATTGTACCGTTATTACGATGTTCGGAGAAAGGTATGAGGAAATACTGGAACAAAGCTAAAATATACAATGTTAACAGCATAGAAAGGTACGCATCGGGATTTCCCCTCGATGCTTTTAATAATTATAAGACCGTAAGCTTAAACGGCGATTGGAAATTTAAGTTTTGCGGCAAGGTAAAGGAAATTCCCGAAGGTTTTGAAAAGCCCGGGGCAGATTTAAGCGGCTTCGACACGATAAAAGTCCCGTCGAACTGGCAAATCGCGGGCTACGATATCCCCATTTATACAAATGTAAGATACCCCAAAGCCATAGAAAGCGTATTTCTTCCCGCCGTGCCGCGCATCAAAGCGGACAAAAACCCCGCGGGTTGCTATGTGCGCTTTTTTAATGTCGAAAAAACCGACGACAATGTGTTTATTAACTTCGGGGGCGTCAACAGCGCGGCCGAGGTCTATGTAAACGGCGAGTTTGTGGGTTACAGCGAGGATACCTTCGACCAGCAGGAATACAACATCACCCCTTATGTAAGAAAGGGCGAGAATAAGCTGGCGGTAGTTGTGTACCGCTACTGCACGGGCAGCTACCTCGAGGACCAGGATATGTGGAGGCTTTCGGGCATTTTCCGCGATGTCACCCTCATTTATAAGCCCAAAGTTGAAATCGCCGATATGTATTTTTACAGCGAACTAAGCCCCGACTTCAAGGAAGCTCTTCTTAAAGCTAAGGTAAAGATAGCCGCGAGGGGCAGGGCGCTTAAGAGCGGAAGGCTTAAATTAACCTTGCTGAACGGCGGCGGAAAAGAGGCCGCCAGCGTCATTTACAGTGTGGGGGCTCTGGAGGACGGCAAAAGCGCCGATATAAAGTTCGCGACAAGCGTATCTAACATCGCCCTGTGGTCGCACGAGGCGCCGAACCTGTACAAAATTGTAGCCGAGCTTACCGAAGGCGCCAATTTTATAGACAGGAGAGCAACGAATTTCGGCTTCCGCAAGGTCGAAATAGTGCCAATGAAGGACGGCAGGGGGCCGTTTATTCTGCTTAACGGCAAGCCGCTTAAGTTCTGCGGCGTAAACCGCCACGAGTTCCACCCCAATTACGGGCACGCCGTGCCGGCCGAGCTTATCGAGGAAGATATAAAGCTTTGCCTAAGGAATAACATCACCGCGATAAGGACTTCGCATTACCCCAACCAGAGGGTGTTTTACGACCTTTGCGACAAGTACGGCATACTTGTGATATGCGAGAATAACCTCGAAACGCACGGGCTGGCGTTTATGATACCCCGCAGCAGCAAGCTCTGGACCGAGCATTGCGTGTACAGAATGCGCAATATGGTAAACACATTCAAAAACCATCCCTGCATTGTTTCGTGGTCGCTGGGCAACGAGTCGGGCGACGGCGATGCCTTCTTTGCAATGAGGGAAGCGGCTCTTGCGATAGACAAAACAAGGTTTATTCATTACGAGTCCTACCATAAGGCCTCCGATGTGCTTTCGGAGATGTATACCGTACAGGAGAAAATGAAAGATATCGGGCTAAATAAGCCCATAACCCATTGTAGGGCGCTTTGGAATCTCGGCATTGGCACAAGGCTGAAGCCCGAGGATTACCGGGACAGGCCTTTTATACAATGCGAGTACGCCCACGCCATGGGCAACAGCCTCGGTAACTTCTCGGATTACTGGGACGACTTCAAAAAATACGACAGGCTGGCGGGCGGGTTTATATGGGACTTCGCCGACCAGACCATCAGGGTCGTAAATAAGGACGGCGTCGAGGAGTGGCGCTACGGCGGCGACTTCGGCGATACCCCCAACGACGGAAACTTTGCCTTTAACGGCATTGTAAGAGGCGACAGAAGCCCCAACCCCGCTTTGTACGAGGTAAGGAAGCAGTATCAGCAGGCGGATATCGCCCTTATAGACGGCAAGATAGCCTTCTTTAACCGCTATATGTTCACCGACCTTTCGGCTTTCGACTGCTTTGTCGAGCTTATTTCGGACGGCATGACAATCGATAAGAAAAAGGTTGCGATGCCCTCGGTTAAGCCCGGCGAAATGGGCTCTGTGGACATACCCTTCGATGTAACAAAGGTGGGCGGCGAAATATCCATATTGGTATCGCTGGCAACAAAATCCGACAAGCCTTACGCTAAGGCGGGGCATGTGGTCGCCTACGAGCAGATTATGCTTTCGGTGTCCGATTTCAGCCTGCCCGCGCCCAAGGGCGACGCCAATTATTACGAGTCCGACCTCGAGGTTGTTATAAGCTTCGGCGATTGCAGGGCTATTATAGAGAAAAAGACGGGCGAGGTTATTAGCCTCGATAAGCAGGGCGAGGAGAAACTTAAAGAGCCCATCCGCCTTAACTTCCACAGGGCGACCATAGATAACGACAGGTTGCCGCAGGTTAACCTCGCGATAGCCAAATGGTATCTCGGCGTAGACCGCTTCAAGAAAGCCATGAAGAAGCTGAAGGTTTCGCAGATCAAGGTGTTTAAAGACGGCGAAACCGTTAATGTCGCCATAGCCTGGAAGATGCCGCACATAAAGGAGCTAAGGACGCTGTATAAGTTCTACGGCGACGGGCAGTTCGATATCGAGCTTGCGGTAGTACCAAAGAAAGAGCTTGTGCGCTACGGGTTCACCTTCGCGCTTAGGGAAGGCGTGGACGGCGTGAGCTTCTACGGCAAGGGCCCGTTTGAAAACTACTGCGACCGCAGCACGGCGGCCGTTCTTAAGAAGTATGAGGGCGTCGCCGAGGACTTCCTGCACGATTACCTCTACCCGCAGGAAAACGGCAACCATACTCAGATGAGGTGGCTTAGCGTGGGCGGGGTTATCGACATCAAAGCTATAGAAAAGCCCTTTGAGGCGAGCATACATCCTTACACCCTCGAAATGCTGGACGAGGCAAAGCACCTGCACGAGCTTAAGAGCCTCGATTATCTTACCGTAAACATCGACGGCAGGCAGAGAGGCGTAGGCGGCGATATACCCGCGCTTGCATGCCTCAAGAAACAGTACAAGATTTTGCCTCATATGCTTCATACGCTTAAAATACGAATGGTGATAAAGTAATATGCGCGGTCTTGTTTTGGAAGGGGGAGGGGCTAAAGGCGCTTTTCATGTGGGGGCGCTGAAGGCTTTGTTCGAAAAAGGCTACGCCTTTGACGGCGTTATGGGCACATCAATCGGCGCTATGAACGGCGCCATGGTGGCGCAGGGTGATTTTGATTTGCTGTTCCGGCTGTGGAACAACATCACGCCCTCGGCGGTGCTCGGCTTGGACGACGAGTATATGTCCCGCCTGAGAGAAAGAATAGACAGGGATGTTATAAAATACCTTTGGGGCGAGTTAAAAAAGGCCGTCGCCGAGAGGGGGCTATCCACGGACAAAATGGAGAAAATGCTGGATACCTACCTCGACGAGGATAAGCTGAGAGCCTCGCCCATAGATTACGGCGTCGTAACGGTGGATATAAGCGACGGCTGGTCGCCCGTAGAGATATTCAAGGATGAGATGCCCTACGGCACGATAAAGGATTATATCCTTGCCAGCGCGTACTTCCCCGCATTCAGAAGAAAGCCGCTTAACGGCAAGAAGTATATGGACGGCGGCATATATGACAATATGCCCATAAACCCGCTTATAAGGCGGGGCTACGATAATATTACCGTTATACGCACCCTTAGCTATATGCCCCACCGCAAGGTAATAGACAAGACGGTGGATATCCTGTACATTAAGCCCTCGGAGCCGCTCGGGCGGACGCTGGATTTTTCCAACGAAAAAATACAATATAAAATCAAGCTGGGCTACTACGACTGCCTTAGGACGCTGGACGGGCTTAAGGGCAAGCGGTACTATGTTTACGCCGCGGAGGACGCCGATTATTTCGGGGTGATGGAAAGCCTCGATTACGGCGTGTTTGAGAAGCTGGCAAAAACAGAGGGCATGGAGGACGCCTCGAAGAGGCAGATTCTCGCCGCGATGGCGAAAGCGATGGGAGCCTCAGACGATAACCTCGCCGGCGTAATTCTCGACTGGCTGGAGCCCTACGCCGAGGCGTATGAGATGGAGAGGTTCCGCCTGTACAGCCTCGAGGACTTTATTAAGACCCTTCTCGCGCAGGTAAAAAAGTTGGGCATAGAAAGAATCGGGGAGAGAAAGGATTTAGATCACAAAAAACGCTTTATGGCGCTTAATAATCTTACATAAGGATGTATCTATGAAAAAAGGCAATGATTTGGGGCTTCCCACGCAGGAGGAAGCGCGAAAGTTTGTGCTCGCAGAGCCTTCTAAGTTAGCTAAAGAGGAAAAGAAAGAGGAAAATCTCCCCGCCGCCGATAAATCGGCACCCCCCGCGAAAAAACCTAATATCGCAGCGAAGCTCGCAAAAAGGTGGTTTATAGACGCCTTTTCGGGCATGGCGCTGGGGTTGTTCGCAACATTGATCGCGGGCACCATCCTGGTGCAGATAGGCAAGCTTGCAGGGGACAACGATATCGGAAACTTTATACAGATGATAGGAAAGACCGCCCAGGCCCTTATGGGAGCGGGGATTGGCGCCGGCATAGCTTATATGCTTAAGGCGGATAAGCTAACCATATTCAGCTGTATGGTGGCGGGCTTTTTCGGGGCTAAGGCAGAGAGGTTTGTCCCCATAGCCCTTGCAGCCGTAGGAAACCCCGTTAGCGCCTATGTTACCGCACTTATTACCTGCGAAATCTGTATGCTTATCGCTGGCAGGACGGGGCTTGACATAGTGGTCATACCGCTAACCGCTATGGTAATCTCGGGCGTGCTCGGGTATTTTGTAACCCCTTATGTAAACTGGGCGATAGCGCAGCTTTCGACGGGCATCGCCGCCGCAATGGAGTGGAGCCCCTTTGTGATGGGCATTGTTATATCGGTGGTTATGGGCCTGATACTTACGCTTCCGACCTCGAGCGCGGCTATTTGGGTGTCTATCGCGCTCGCGCATCCCGACTCGCCCATGTTACTTTTGGCGGGCGGGGCTTCGGTCGTGGGCTGCGCCGCGCACATGGTGGGTTTTGCCGTTGCGAGTTTCAGGGAAAACGGCTTCGCGGGGCTTATCGCGCAGGGGCTGGGAACAAGTATGCTCCAGATACCCAACCTTATGAAAAACCCCCGTATACTGATCCCGCCCGTTGTAGCTAGCGCGATAGTAGGGCCTTTGGCAACAACCGTGTTTAAGATAAAGTGTAACGCCAGCGGCGGCGGCATGGGTACCTCGGGGCTCGTGGGCGTCTTCGGCGTTATCGAGGCATCCGCCGATATAAGCCCGCTTATGATGTGGCTTGGCATAGCTCTCCTGATGTTTGTAATCCCCGCGATAGTGTCTTTCGCCGTGTCCGAGCTCCTCAGAAAAGTCGGCTGGATTAAGTTCGGGGATATGAAGCTGGAACTCAAGTCCAAAAAGTGATATAATATTCCTAACGGTTTGAAATTATAAAAAAACCGCAATATTTTATTCGGAGCGTGGATAGTGGTAAAAATTATTTTGTTGGACAGTAACAGCCTTATAAACAGGGCGTTTTACGCTATTCCGCCGATGACGACGAGGGACGGCGTTTTTACCAACGCCGTTTACGGCTATCTTTCGATGCTCGCGAGGCTTATAGCCGAGCATAACCCTACGCATATAGGCGCCGTTTTTGATTTGAAAGGCCCCACCTTCCGCCACGGAATTTATGATAAGTACAAGGCTACCCGAAAGCCCATGCCAATGGAGCTTGTTCCGCAGGTGGATATCCTTAAAGAGCTTCTTGCCGAGATGAATATAAAAATACTTCAGCGGGAGGGCTACGAGGCCGACGATATTATAGGCACCTTGGGCAAAAGGTTTGATTACGATACCATAATCGTAAGCGGCGACAGGGATGTCTTGCAGCTTGTAGACCACAATACCACCGTTTACAACACCCGCAGAGGGGTAACGGATATAAAGATATATAACCTCGAAAGCCTCGCAGAGGAGGGCTTTACGCCCGCGCAGATTATAGAGTACAAGGCTTTGGCGGGGGACTCGTCCGACAACATACCGGGTTGCCCGGGCGTGGGAGAAAAGACAGCGGTTTCGCTCATAAAGGATTACGGCGATATCGATACCCTTTATTCCCGCATAGACGAGATAAAAGGAAAGCTTAAGGAAAGGCTTATAGAAAATAAAGAGCTTGTTTATTTAAGCAGGCGGCTTGCCTCGATAAACACCGATGTGCCCATAGAATGCTCGCTTGAGGATTTGGCGTTTGAGGGGAAGATAGGGCAGGAGTTTTACGACCACCTGAGCAGGCTGGAGTGCCGCTCGCTTATCGAAAGGTTCAAAAAAGCCGCAAAGGGCGCGCCCGAAGAAGAAAAACCGCAAAAGATAGAAGTAAAGGCTGTGTTCGCGCCCGAGCGCGTAAAGATAGCCGACAAGACAGAGCTTTTTGGGCTTTTGGACGGTGAGATCAAACAAATCGCGATAGATTTTTCGGACAAAATTTCCTTCGCTTTCGACACTTCCAAAGAATTTTATATCGAGCCCGCCGTAAGCCTTCTGGACGAAGGGATGAGTTACGACGAGGCGCTAAAGTGCTTCAAGGGCGTGCTTGAGGGCGGCGCCGTAAAGGTTGTGTTTGACATAAAAACGCTTATGCACCGCGCGGCGGAGTACGGTATTTCAATCGGTATGCCGTATGAGGATATACTTCTTAAAAGTTACCTTATTGATGTAAACAGGATACCGAAAGACATAAAAGAGTTAACCGAAAGCTGCGGTATGGGAGAATCGAGGGCGGCGGCAATGCTTGCCTTAAACGAGGTTTTGGACAGAAGGCTTGCCGAGCTTGACCTCGAAAAGCTGTACAGGATGATAGAGCTTCCGCTTATCCCCGTACTTTTCGACATGGAGAAGGCGGGATTCAGGATTGACTTCGCGATTCTTAACGAGCTGTCCGAAAAATACACCCAGGAGATAAACGAGCTGCAGGCAAGAATTTGGGCGATAGCGGGCGAGCAGTTTAATGTTAACTCGCCGCAGCAGCTAAGCGTTATCTTGTTCGAGAAGCTTGGGCTTAAGCCCTCGAGAAAGACCAAAGGAAAGACAAATTACTCGGTGGCGGCGGAGATACTGGAGGAGCTGGATCACCCCATTGTTTCGGAGATATTAAGATACCGCATGCTTACCAAGCTGCAATCGACATATATAAACGGCATGAGGTCTGTTGCCGACCCCGTGACGGGCAGGGTGCACACGGTGTTTAGGCAATGCCTTACCACCACGGGCAGGCTTTCTTCCAACGAGCCTAACCTGCAGAACATACCCATAAGGCACGAGGAAGGGCGAAACATACGCAGAATGTTTGTGGCGTCCCCCGGAAATATCCTTATTACGGCGGATTATTCGCAGATAGAGCTGAGGCTTCTAGCGCATTTTTCGGGCTCGACCGACCTTATAAAGGCTTATAACTCGGATACCGATATCCACGCGCTTACCGCCTCTAAGATTTACGAGGTGCCGATTAGCGAGGTCACTTCGGAGATGAGAAGGGCGGCAAAGGCTGTTAATTTCGGGATAATTTACGGCATAAGCCCCTTCGGGCTTGCTCGCAACACGGGCCTCACAACGCAGAAGGCGAAGGATTTTATAGCGAGATACTTCCTTACCTATCCCGGCGTTTTGGAGTATATGGACAGCAATGTCGAATCCGCCAAAAAGAACGGGTATATAAGGTCGCTTTCGGGAAGGATAAGGTTTTTCCCAGAGCTAAAATCGCCAAACCATAACATAAGAAGCTTCGGCGAGAGAGCGGCGCTCAATATGCCCTTGCAAGGCTCGGCGGCGGATATAATAAAGATTGCCATGCTTAAGGTAAGCAGGGCGCTTAAGGACGGCGGATATAAGGCAAAGCTTATTCTGCAGGTCCATGACGAACTTGTCATAGACACCCCGCTTGACGAGGCAGAGGCTGTCAAAAAGCTTCTTGTAGAGAATATGGAATCGGCGGCGGCGCTTAAGGTACCGCTTGTCGCCGAGGCAAAGAGCGGGTACGATTGGTATTCGGTTAAATAACCGCAGAAAAAGGATTAAAGTGTAAGGATTCGTATGATAATAGCGATAGCGGGCGGAACGGGAAGCGGAAAATCGAAGGTGAGCGCGAGGCTTAAGGAACTCGGTTACCGTGTGATAGACGCCGACGAAGTTAACAGGGAGCTCCTTTCCGAAAAAGAATATCTGGATAAGCTGAAAGCCGCCTTTCCCGAGTGCTTCGAGAGCGGTGCGCTTAACAAAAGAAAGCTAAAAGAGCTTATCTTTCACGACGAAGGCAAGCGCAAAACGCTTAACGCCATCGCCCACCCCGAGATAATGAAAAGGTTTATCCAAAAGACGCATAATTCGGGCGAGATTGTTTTTGCCGAGATACCTTTGTTTATCGAAAGCGGGCTTTCGGAGCTGAAATACGATGCCGTTTGGGCGGTAGTCGCGGGCAAAGAAAGGCGTATAGAAAGGGTTATGGCAAGGGACGGCGTTTCCCGCGAGTTTGCGAGAAGGATGGTAGAGGCTCAGGAAGCCGAGGAAAAAATCGCCGAAATGGCCGATTATATTATTGTAAACGACGCCGATTTGCAGGCTTTGCACCAAAAAATAGATATGGCGCTTAAGGAGCTGAATGGGCGACAGAACAATTCTACATTGTGATATAAACAATTTTTACGCCTCGGTTGAGGCGCTGCTTAACCCTGTCCTTAAAGATAAGGCGATAGCCGTTTGCGGAAACCCCGAAAAGCGGCACGGCATAGTGCTTGCCAAAAGCATGCCCGCGAAGATTATGGGAGTAAAGACGGGTGATACTATCTGGCAGGCAAAAAAGAAGTGCCCCGATCTTATCGTCGTCCCGCCCACTTTTTCGGAATATGTAAAATACAGCAACATCGTTTTTAATATTTATGTGAGGTTTACCCCGCATGTGGAGAGCTTCGGGCTGGACGAGTGCTGGCTGGATGTCACGGGCTGCGAAAAGCTGTTCGGAAGCGGAGAAGAAATAGCCAACAAAATAAGGGAAACTGTTAAGGCCGAAACGGGGCTTACCATTTCGGTGGGCGTGTCTTTCACAAAGGTTTTTGCCAAATTAGGCAGCGACCTCAAAAAGCCCGACGCCGTAACCGTAATAAGCCGCGAAAATTATAAGTCCGTAGCCTGGAAGCTGCCCGTGCAGGAGATGATTTTTGTGGGGCACAATACCCGCTATAAGCTTTCTAAGCTGGGGATTAACACGATAGGCGACCTCGCGAACTGCGACAAAGCTTTGCTGGAGAAAAAGTTCGGCAAGGTTGGGCTTAAGCTGCACGAATGGGCAAACGGCACCGACAACGATACCGTAAACCTTTACACCGAAAAGCATATCCCCAAAAGCGTTGGCAACGGCACAACAACACCCGCCGATGTCACCAACCTCGACGACGCCACAAGCGTAATTTTTGCCCTTTGCGAGATGATAGCCTTCAGGCTAAGGCAATACGGCATGTCGGCAAAGGGGGTTGCCTTGCATATCAAAGATAAATATTTCAACTCTATATCCAGGCAATGTAAAGTCCCCGCGACCGCCTCGGCGTACGGTATAGCGACGGCGGCGGTCAACCTGCTTACCGAAAACTATGATTTCAAAAAGGACCCGCCTTTAAGGGCGATTACCGTCAGCGCCTTTAACCTTACCGAAGAGGGCGGATACGAGCAGGCTTCGTTTTTCGGCAACGAGCTGGAGAAGGATAAGCGTTTAGGTGAGAGCATAGATAACATCCGAAAAAAGTACGGTTACGGCGTGTTAAGAAGAGGGGTAAACACTGGCACGATATTTACCTGCGACGACAGGGAAGCCGATGACGAGTTTTTGCCGTTTAATAAACATATGAAGAATTTAACAGACGATATTGTGGACGCAGATGAATAACCGTAATTATCCGTTTTTGTTTTTTTAATATAATCCGTCAAATAGCTTTTTAGGCAAATAGCGAATCAAAAGGTATGATATTACGCCTATTCCTACGCCCGAAATTATTCCCGTAAAGATCAGGTAGGGGGCGTAGCCGAATACTAATGGGGTGCCTGTCATAAGGGCGGCGACGCAAAGCTGGGCCATATTGTGGATTATGGCGGAAAAAGCGCTAATAACGGGAAGCCCCAATCTTTGCGAGCGTGCCAAAAGGGAGGTTGCGGTGAGGGCTGTAACCGACGAGGGCAGGGAGTAGGCTATCATTACAGGGTTGCCGACCATCAAGGGGACAAGGACGGATTTAAGGATAGCTATGGCGTAGGCGGGGGGCGCGCCCAGAACGATAAGGGCAAAGATGAGGGCAATATTGCTTAAGCCAAGGCGCAGGAATGGTAGGGCGGGGATTACGGGCGGGATGAGGCTTTCGATTAGCCCGATAATGAGGGCGGCCGAAAGCACGATCGCGGTATGGGCGATTCTGCGGGCGGGGGTTTTCATGCCTGCCTCCTTCCCGTTACGGCGTCATACTCGGGGTCGCCTTTAATGACTACAACGAATTTGTTTGGTGCGCAGACTATGCGCTCGCCCGCTTTGGAAATGTATCCGAAATACTCGCAAAGATGGTCGGGGCAGTCGCTTTTGGTGACGGCGGCTTTGCCGTTATCGATGTGAAGCTCTATCCCGACATCGAAAGAGACGGTTTTTTGCTGGTCCAAAGAGTAGGCGGCGGCAAGTTTACCTTCTATGTAAACCTCGGCGATGTTGCCACGGGGCTTTGCCCCGAAGGCGAAAACCATGGCAACAACGGCGGCGGCAAGCAAAACGGCGGCAAAGATTATGTCGGCTTTGCCGAACATTTTTGACGCTCTGAAATGCTCAAAGAGGCTATGCCGCTTGCCTGGGCTCGAGGATTTCAAAATCGATATCTCCTATAACCTTATAGGTGTTTTGTGTGATTATGAGGGCGGAATATCCGAGTTTTTTAAGCAGGGCTTCGCTTTTCGCGCCCTCGATAAACACAAGGGTGGACAAGGCGTCGCACAGCGCGCCTTCTTTGCCCACAACGGTGGCGCTAAGTATGGGCTCCCCCTCGTTTAGCCCTGCGGGGTAGCCGTCGGGGCCTATGATGTGGTGATATTTTACGCCCTCAAATATGTAGCAGCGCTCGTAATTTCCGCTTGTGGCGACGGCGGCGTTGTCGAGGGTGAACCTCGCCGCGTAGCCTTCGCCCGTGGGAGAGGTTACAGCAACCTTTATTTTCTTGTTGGTGCGGATGGTGCCGCCCACATTTACAACATACTCGTTGCCGCCCGCAATTCCGGCGGCGATGTCGGCAGCGTAGCCCTTCGCGCTTTGCCCGAAGTCGAGCTTTGCCCCTTCTTTGAGTTTGGTAACCGTGCGGGTTTCGGGGTCAAAAGAAAAGCTATCCGCCCCGCAGACGGGAAGCAGCCCGTTTATTTGCTCGGCTGTCGGGATACTTTGGGGGCTTAGGGTAAAGCCCGCGGGGTCGAACTTCCATAGCTCGACAAGGGGGAATATAAAAGGGTTGAAGGCGGGCGTTTGATTATAAAGATACAGGCATAATTCATATAAATAGGCGAAATCCTCGCCCACGCTTATCGGCTCGCCGACAGGGGCGGCGTTAACCCGCCCGACATCGGAGCCGGGAAGCGCCGCGGATATGGCGTTTTCGAGCTCGGATAGCGCCTTGTCTATCTTGTTTGCGCGCGAATAGGAGCCCGCCCCGCTTATCTCGAGGCTGAAGTCGGAGTTGAAATGTACATTCTCCGTTCGGGCAGAGCAGCCCGCGAGCAGGGCAGAGGCGAATACGGCGGTAAAAAGGATTAATAATACCTTTTTAGTTTGCCGAGGGCGCATCGGGACGCTCCTTGCCCACATAGCAGATGCCTATCGTGCCCGGGCCGCAGTGAGCGCCTATAACGGGGCCAATGGGATATACCCAAACATCGGTCTGAGGCAGGGCGGAAAGGATCTTTTCCTTTACCCTCATGGCTTCTTCCTCGCAGTCGCCGTGCATAATTACGATGGGGTGCTCGTCGAGGTGGGAGGCGTCCCTTATAATCTCGTCGGTAATGACTGCGAGCGCCTTGTTTCGCCCGGGGACTTTATCTGTCGCTATAAGAGTGCCTTGCTTTGTGAGCTTTATTATGGGTTTAATCTTAAGTATGCCGCCGAAGAAAGCCTGGGTGGCGGAGAGCCTTCCCCCTCTTTTGAGGTGCTGGAGGTCGTCGACAACGACTGAGATGTTGGTGACGGGCGACATTTTGTCGAGATAGGCGCAGATTTCCTCTACCGATTTGCCCTCGTTGAAGAGCTTGGCGGCGGCGATAACCTGAAGCCCGGCGCCCATACTGATGGCCTTGGTGTCGTACCTTACGAACTTGACGCCGGGGTACTTTGCATTAAGCTCTTTGAGCGCCATATCCATATACTTGAAGGTACCGCTCATCTCGGACGAAAAGCTGACATAGAAGATGTCTTCGCCTTTCCGGAAGAAGGGCTCGAAGTAGCGCTTGTAGTCCTCGGGGTTAAGCGCCGAGGTTATGGCGACTTCGCCGCTTCTCAATTTGCCGAAGAACTCTTTGTAGTCGTAGTTGGAGCGCCCGAAATCGTAAAGGTACTCCTTTCCGCCTATGGTGTAGGGCATTTCGATGATGTTAGTGATATTAAGCCTGTCTGCTACCTCGTACCAGAGTTCGCTGTCGGTATCGCAAAAAAACGCTGTCATATAGCCATCCTCCTTTTCTTATGAATTTTTTTGTATTGTTAGCCTTAATTCTTTTTTCTGTTTTTCTATCGCCGAGACAAGGTCGCGAAGCACCCTTGAGGGCGAAAGCCACCAGTCGCGCGACCATACGCGGACGATTTTCCAGCCCCTTATCTCGAAGAACTTAAACCTGTACACATCGCGCTCGAGTACGCTGTCGCTTCCGTGGAAGGCCTGGTAGTCGCACTCGATGCCCAGTACATACCTTTGAAGCTCGGGGTCGTACACCCCGAGGGACAGTTTGTAATCGGTGTTGCCGAGGTTGGTGTCCACCTCGTAGCCCAGCCGCTCGAGCGCCTCTTTAATCTGCATTTCGTACGCGCCGATGGGGTCGGGCTCGTTTTTGCGCGGCGCGAGCGAAGAAAGAATCCTTCTTACCTCGGCGGGGTTGTTTTCGGAAACCGCGCGTACATATTGGAGATATTTGCGTAAGAGTTTAGGGCCGTTGTTTTTGGTGGTTTCGGCGCGGTCGAGTTCTTCGGGCTCTATGCTGGTTACGACATAAATCTTTTTCTTAGCGCGGGTTATCGCCACATTGAGGCGGTTTTCGCCGCCCTCGATCGAGAGCGAGCCGAACTGCGCGACAACCTTGTCGTAGTCGTTTCGGGCGTAGCCTATGCTGAATATTATTATATCACGCTCTTCGCCTTGCACATTCTCGAGATTTTTGACAAAGAGCCCGATGTTTTCGCCGTTTACTATGCGGTTTCTTTCGTTGTCCAGCTGGCGGGCGAAGGTTTTGTTGCGGGCGGCCTCCTCGTCGAGAAGATCCTCGATATATTCCTTTTGCTCTACATTGAAGGTTACGATGCCGATGCTTTCGGCTTCCTTGCGCTCCTTAAATATCGTGCGAAGCAACTTTACAACCGTTGCCGCCTCTTCGTGGTTGCGGCGGTTTTGCCACATCCCTTTAACCTTTATGCGCTCGATGGGCGGGGCGGCGAAGTTCTTAGCGATGTTGGGGGCGATTTGCAGCTTGTTTTCGTAGAAAGCGGCGTTGCTGAAGTCGATAAGCTCTACAAAATTGCTCCTGTAATGGTAGGAAAGATATACGGGATAGTAGCGGGCGGCGGCAAGGTCAAGAAGGCTTTCTACCTCTAGCGCCGCCTGCGTCGAGAGGTCGAAGCCGTTGTTGCCCGCGCTGTCGTCGCCGAAGTAGCGCTTTACAAACCCCGCTGTGGGGCGCAGCTGCTTGTTGTCGCCCGCGACCACAACCTTGTTGGCGCGGTAAATCGAGGGTATTGCCGATTCTATGAACATCTGGCTGGCTTCGTCAAAAACGACAAGGTCGAAAAGCCCGCGCTTTAAGGGGAGTATGGTGCTTACAACCTCGGGGCTTAGCAGCCAGCAGGGGAAGAGCCTTAACAGATACCCCTCGAACAGCTCGAACATAAGGCGGATGGGCTTAAGCCCGCGCTGCTTTTGGATTTCGTAGAGGTAATCCTTGGCGTCGGGCGCGGTGTTGAAGTACTCGACATAATCGCGTGTAAAGCTGTCCATCGCTATGCTTTTAGATAGCTCGCGCTTGTCTGCCTGCAAAGCGGTGATGCGGCTTCTTAAGTCGTCGAAGGACACAAGTTTGGAGAGGGCGGGGTGCGAGCCGTAATCCGAGGTTATAATCTCGTGGTAGATACGGCAAGACATCACCTTGTTGAGGGTAACCCTTAAGCCCTCGGGGCTTCCGTCCGAGTTTTTGTAGGCAAACCCGAGAAGTTCTTTAACCGTCTGGGGCAGGGCGTTTATCTCGCTGTTCATATCCCTTACGGTCGTGTAGTCCTCGAGGGCGGCAAGCAGCTTTTTGAGAAAGTTTATATTGCCGTTTATAAGCCCGCCGATTGCCATGGCGTAGCCCTGCCTGTCGAGAACCTTAGACAGCAGGCGGTATTCGGACTCGTAGTTTTCGAGAGCTTCCTTGCCCACATGCAAATCTATTACGACATCCTCTCGGTAGCTTTCGTACTTTAGCCTTAAGAAGGGGTAGAGAGGCCACAGCAGGGGGAAAGCGGAAGCCTGGAGGAACGCCGAAAGGTAGGGGTGCTCTATGCGGGTAATGATGTCGGCGACACGCTTGACCGCGGCCTTGTCGGATACGGCGTCCTCAAGATAGAAGGTGGTGAGGTAGCGGCTGTAAGGGTAGCGCCCCATATTGAAGGGCACCGGCTCTTTTTTGATTAGCTGACCGATGAAGTCCTTTGCCGTCCTGAGGTCGTGCACATCGATGTTCGGGAGGATGTGCGCTATCATCTCGTTATCTTTCAGGAGCCTGTCGTGTTTTATATAAAGGGAGTCAAGCTGCTTGTCGAATATAAGCCGCATATCCTCTTTTAGTTCGGGGTAATTGCGGTCTATAATGCGGGTCTTTTTGAGCTTTTCGTACAGTTTATAATCGTCGGTGTCCCTGCCTATGTTGTAGCTTGCGGCGTACATCTCCTGAAGGGTGAGCCCGAAAGGCGTTTTGGTAAAGAGCGCGTCGGAGATGTCCTGCAGGACGCTTACCTCCTGGTTGAGGTTGAACTCCACCTTACTGTGCATGCGGCTGCTTTCGTCCAGGTCTGTCGACGAGCTTTTTGCGTGCATATTGCGCACTCGCTCGAAGAAGGCGGGCTTGTCCTTTTCGGGGTCGGGGATAAGCATTGCCTTGTCGTTCAGCTTGCCCAAACGGTTGAAAACGACATCTAAAGCCGCGCGTTTCTGGCTTACCACAAGCACGCGCTTTTTCTTGCAGAGGGCGTCGCTTATTATGTTAACTATGGTTTGGGATTTGCCCGTGCCGGGCGGGCCGTAAATTACAATGTTGTCCTGTTTGACGATTTCGGAAAGGGCGTGTTCCTGCGCGTAGTCCAGATCGTGGATTTCGAAGAAAGAATCCGACACGCGCTTTCTTTTGATAAGGTATGAGCGCCCGGGGATTTTTTGCTCGCTTCTGAATTTGCCCGAAAGCAGGGCGTCGATGGAAGGCGAGCTTAAATCGTTTTTCTCTAAGGCGAGGTAGTCGTTATATATAGAGTTGGCAAGCGGGAAGCGCCCCAATACGGCGTAATGCTTTACCTCGAGGGTGTCCAGCGGGAAAACCTGCGGCGTCTCGAAAGGCGCGAGGGTTTTGCGCTTTGCGTAGCTTATCTTGAAACCGTTTCGGGTGAGGTATTCTATTATCTCCCAGGCGTTTTCGAAAGTTTCGCCGGACTGGGGGTCGAATTCCTGTATAATTTTGTCCGCCGAGAGGTTGCGCTCTTTAGTGTAGGCGAGAATCAGAGCCTTGTTGAGCATTATGGGCTGGTTGGGCACAAGGCGGATTGTGGCCTCGTCGTTTTCGATTGCAAGGGTTACGGGTATCAGAAGCAGGGGCGCCATCAGCGGGGTTTCGGGGTTGAGGCTGCCCGTTACAAAGGGATACCCCACATAAAGCTCGCTTCTGCCCGTTTCTTTTTCTAATTCGTCCTCCTCCCTTTTGAGGTAGCGAAGGCTTGCGATTTGGGAGGCGAGCATATCCGCCACGACATCGACGAGAGGGCGCTTTTTGATTTTGGTTTTTATCTCGATGCTTTCTTCGGCGGGCTCGGCGAGGGCGGCGGCTACAGTTTCGCCGTTGGAAACGGTGTGCTTTGCCATTTTTGCGGCGATTTTGGCGTTCATAAGCGTGAAGGAACGCCTGCCGTGCCACAGAAACTCCATAAATTCGTCGGTGTCGCCGCGGCATTCCATAACTGCGCCTATATCGTAACTGTATTTCTTAACGATATCCCTTAGATAAAGGCTTCTGTTACGCCCGCTTATCTGGATAAACCTTTCTTTGTATTTTTTGTATATGGGATTCATCTGCCCTCCGGGGTTATACA
>DGDU01000054.1:47269-48152 GCA_002385605.1 Christensenella sp. UBA3944 | reverse complement strand
TATTATAAAACCAATAAGGAAGGGCGCTGTATTAATATGCGAAAGAAAATATTGATAACTATGGCCTCGGCGCTGGTGCTCATGGTTCTGGCAATGGGGCTCACCGGATGCTTCGGTGGTAACATAGAGAATTATACAATAACCTTTTATGTCGATGATGTAGTTTATGAAACCATCGTTATTACCCCCGACACAAGCCAAATCACTTTGCCCAAGAGACCCACGAAAGAGGGGCATAAATTTGATGGCTGGTTTTTTGACAAAGGCACCTGGCAAATGATGTTTACAGAGAACTCCCTCGCGAACGGCATGAGCAGAAGCATTAAGCTATACGCCAAATTTTCTGTGGTTATGCACACGGTGACATTTTATGCCGACGGCGAGGAGGTATATTCCGTAAGCGTAAAAGAGGGCGACAGCATACCATACGGCGATTATGCCCCGCAAAAGACGGGCTACACCTTTATCGAATGGTCGCACAGTTCGGGGACGCTTCCCGATGTCATGGGCAAAAACGACATAAGCGTTACAGCCGTTTTTTCCCCCAACACTTACAGGATTTATTTTGATTTGGATAATTCCGCCTCTATGTCGCATTATTCTTTGCCGACGGACAACCAGGGCAAAATATATCTGCCCGTTACCTTCGATGCCGCCTATTCCGTATCCAACCTTGTGCCTCAGAAGGAAGAAGGGCAGGAGTTTGCCTACTGGAAGCATTTAGACGGCGAATATATCCCGACAGCCCTGTACAAAGTGCCGGGCAACATTACGCTTTCTCCCGCATGGGCTAAACAGGGCACGGAGGGGCTGAACTATCAGTATGTCAGCGCCGAGGGCGGCGGTTATTACAAAGTTACGGGATATAGCGGGACGGACGAGG
>DGDU01000054.1:36373-47106 GCA_002385605.1 Christensenella sp. UBA3944 | reverse complement strand
ATAAAGAGCGTAGAGATACAAAACTCGGTTACGCATATAAACTCGGGCGCTTTTTCCGGCTGTGAAAATCTCAAATCCGTAATAATAGCTTCTTCGGTAACTACCGTAGAAAGCAACGCCTTCCCGCAAATTGACGGGCTTAACATTTACTGCAGGAACTCGGCGGTTCCCGCGGGCTGGCAAAACAACTGGAACGGTAACAATAATTACATTCTTAACAACAGGCAATACGCCTCAAAGGTTTTTAATATCATTAGCCCCGTCGATATAGACATCGAGGCCGAGTTCGAGCCCGAATCCGTGATGATTTCGAGTGACGGAGTAACTTACGCGGATATACCCGCAAGCTATTATTCTGTTAACGGCTATACAATTACAATCGATAGTGATTACCTTCTCGATCTGGAAGAGGGCAGGCACACAGTAAAGATATTCGGCGTCCTTAACGCGGACATTACATTGGATGTCTTTTACGACCAATTCAGCCTGAGCTACGACAAGCATGACGACGCCAATATAACCCGCACCTTCGCAGGCCAAACGCTGCAAAAGCTGTACGGCGCCGGTATAACGGCGGCGGATTACACTGTAAGCGGCAGCAACCTTACCATTAAAAAGAGCTACCTTAACTCCCTTAAGGCAGGCGAATACGAGCTGCTGCTAAAGGGCACAACCTTTGAGAAATTGATTATCCTGGCCGTATTCGATTCCCACTGCAAGCCCTATAACCTCAAAATAGACATGGATATCAACAGGCCGCAGTACACGATTTTGTTCGACTGCGATTGTAAGGCTCCTTCGGGCTTTTCATATGCCATTGACGGCGGGGCGTTCTGCCCGTTGCCCTCGGGCAATATGATTTCGCCGCTTACAACAGACACCTCGCACGAGCTGGTTGTAAGATGCGATTACAGCGGAGGTACTTCGGACCCCTATACTTTGCCCGCCCTGACTGCCGCGCAGGCTTACACCAACGACACCTTTATGTGGAACGGCATTGAATACGATCGGTATATCGCAGACCAATCCGAAATGAACATCTTCCTTGCCTACCTTGCGCATAAGGGTACCGACGAAACAAAGCGCGATATGACAGACCCCGCAAAGCCCTACGGTTTTGTCGAAGAGAAGGTATATTTCAGCGACGCGCTTAAAGCCGAGTTCATCAGCGATAACGGCCGGAGCGTGATAGCCGGGGCAAACTCCAGTTTCGATTTCCCGTGGTCCTTCACAACGGGTTGTTCCGTGTCGGGAAATATCACAACCGTGACCGTTACCTACAATTCGCTGCCCGAGGCTATATACAGCTCGGGACAGCAGGCCCTGACGCTTACAGACGGCACAACGCTTGCAACGGGCACGAGAAGCCCCTCGTTTACAAACTTCCCGATAAACTCCTTTACAAAGGACCAACCCGTGTCGAGCATACAGGAGCTTGACAGCCTGCCTTACGGCGTAAAGCCCGTGTTTTCGGATACCGCGAGCGGGCAGCAAGCCCAAAGGGTATACAACAAAGCCCTCGATGTCTGCCGTTCGTATATCAGCGACACGATGAACGATTATCAGAAGGTAACCGCCATTTACGAGTGGCTGGGTATTAATGTGACATACGACTATGCCGCGCTTGAAGTTCTCGAATTGGAGAACAACATTAAATCGTTCGGGAGCCTTGACCAGGCAAAAGCGTATCTTACGCAAACTCTTAACTCAAAGAGCTGGAACCCGGAACTTGAAGCGGCCCTCGCAGAGATAGGCAACAGCGCGAGTACCGTTAATGAGTTGGCTAACGGCGTAAACGGTATCATTAAGAGCCTCCGCGTGTTCCACCTTCAGGGCATATTCGACGAGAGGGAAGGGGTAGCCGATACCCGCATAGCCGTATGCGACGGCATAGCCAGCGCCTTCAAGCTGCTCTGCCTCATAGAGGGCATAGAGTGCTGCGAGATTTCGGGAATGGCCGATGTCGCGCACGCCTGGAACAAGGTTAAAATAGACGGCAAGCTTTATGTTGTGGACGCCACCTGGGCCCGCGCCAAAACCGCTGATAACTCGTTTATAACCATATCCCGCCAATGGCTGCTTATCGACGACGCTACCGCGCTTTCGGGCGATAATCCCCACCTCGAAAACGCCGAGGCGGGAGATATTACGGCAACGCACAAGATAAATATATTAGCAACGGAGGAATACGATTATTACGCCCACAAATCGATAGGCGGAGGCAACGACCTTATCGCCGACTCGCAGCAGGAGTTAAACGCCATAATAGCGTATTTCTATTCGCAGGGCGCGAAGACTGCGGAGTTCAAGTTCAACATCGAGGGCGTGCAGGAAGACGAAGCGATTAAGACTGCTGTGTGGCAGATAAAGAACAGAAGCTTTAGATACTTCGGCCCCGGCAACGACATGAATGTGTGTGTAGTGGATTTAAGTAACTTGTATACCTGAAATATAACTGACATCAGAATGGCATAAAAAAGGAGAACACAAATGAGTATAGCGGACAAAATCTTTATCGACAACATCAATGACATTCTCGAAAACGGGTTTTCGGATGAGCATCTCGAGGTTCGCCCGAGATGGGAAGACGGCGCGCCCGCCCACACCATAAAAAAGTTTTGTATCGTTAACCGCTACGACCTTTCCAAAGAGTTTCCGGTTATCACTATAAGAAAAACCTTCTTCAAAAACGCCATAGACGAAATATTGTGGATATGGCAGAAAAAATCCAACAAGGTGTCCGAGCTCAAGTCCCGCATCTGGGACGCCTGGGCGGACGAAAACGGCACGATAGGCAAGGCCTACGGCTATCAGCTTGGCATAAAGCACAAATATAAAGAGGGCTGGTTCGACCAGGTGGACAGGGTGCTTTTCGACCTTAAGAACAACCCGCAGTCCCGCCGCATTATTACAAACATATACAATCACGCCGATTTGCACGAGATGGCGCTGTACCCTTGCGCCTATTCGGTTACCTTCTCGACCACGGGGGATAAATTAAACGCGATTTTGCATCAACGCTCGCAGGATATGCTTGTCGCGAACAACTGGAATGTAGTACAATATTCGGTGCTGACCCATATGTTCGCTCAGGTGAGCGGCCTTAAGGTGGGCGAGTTTGTGCATGTCATCGCCGACGCCCACATTTACGACAGGCATATACCCATCGCCAAAGAAATCATACAGAGAGAGCCTTACCCCGCTCCCGAGTTCCGTATCAATAAGGATATTAAGAACTTCTACGATTTCACGGTGGACGACTTCGAGCTTGTCGACTACAAATTTCACCCCTTGGACAAAAAACTGGAGGTTGCCATATAGATGCAGACAATAGTAGCGGTAGATAAATTCTGGGGAATAGGCAAAAACAACGACCTTTTGTTCCATCTCCCCGAGGACTTAAAGTACTTTAAGGAAAAAACCCTGGGCAAGGTTATAGTGATGGGGGGCAACACCCTTCTTTCCCTCCCCGATTCCAAGCCGCTTCCCAACCGCACAAACATAGTGCTTAGCGATGTTTTCACCCGCGACGATTGCACCGTTGTGGCGACGCTTCCCGAACTTTTTGAGGAGCTTAAAAAATACAATCCCGAAGATATCTTTATTGTGGGCGGCGCGATGTTCTACCGCACGATGCTTCCGTATTGCGACAAGGCGTATGTCACTAAGGTTGACGCAGACGGCGGCGCCCGGCTCTTTTTTGAAAACCTCGACAGCCTGCCCGATTGGGAGCTCGAGAGCCAGAGCGAGCCTGTAATCTCCAACGGGCATACCATAAGGTTTACGGTTTACCGCAACAACAACCCCCTGAAATATTAAACTCTATTTTGCATTCTTGCCAAGGAGCTACATAAATTTATGAAAAAAATCGAAATGAAAACACCATTGGTTGAAATCGACGGCGACGAAATGACCCGAGTAATGTGGGCGGACATAAAGGAAATCCTCCTTAAACCGTTTATCGATTTGAAAACCGAATATTACGACTTAGGGCTCCCGTACCGCGAGAAAACGGGCGACAAAGTAACGGTTGAGGCCGCCGAGGCCATAAAGCGCCTGGGCGTAGGCGTCAAGTGCGCGACCATCACCCCCAACGCGCAGAGGGTGGAGGAATACAACCTTTCGCAGATGTGGAAGTCACCTAACGGCACAATCCGCGCCGCGCTGGACGGCACCGTTTTCCGCGCCCCCATACTTGTAGAAGGCATAAGGCCCGTGGTAAGCACCTGGAAAAAGCCCATCACCATAGCCCGTCATGCCTACGGCGATGTGTACGCCGGCGTAGAGGCTTATGTGCCCGAAGGCGGCAGGGTAGAACTAGCCCTCCCCAACGGCGAGAGAAAGGTTGTAAAAGAGCTTAAGTCAGGGGGCATAATTCAGGCTATGCACAACACCGACGAGAGCATTTCGAGCTTTGCCAGAAGCTGCTTCAACTACGCTTTGGACACAAAGCAGGACCTTTGGTTTGCCACAAAAGACACCATAAGCAAAACCTACGACCACCGATTCAAGGATATCTTCGCAGAGATATACCAAAACGAGTACAAGGATAAATTCGAGGCCGCGGGGATAGAATATTTCTACACCCTTATAGACGACGCCGTTGCCAGGGTTATACGCAGCTCGGGCGGCTTTGTGTGGGCGTGCAAAAACTACGACGGCGATGTCATGAGCGATATGCTGGCGACAGCCTTTGGCTCGCTGGCCATGATGACCTCGGTGCTCGTTTCGCCCGACGGAAAATACGAGTACGAGGCGGCGCACGGCACGGTAACCAGGCATTATTACAGATTCCTTAAAGGCGAGGCTACCTCGACCAATCCCGTGGCGACCATTTTCGCCTGGAGCGGCGCTATAAGAAAGAGGGCGGAACTAGACGGGCTTACGGGCCTTGCCGACTTCGCCGACAGGCTGGAGAAAGCCACCGTTTCGACCATCGAAAGCGGCATAATGACCAAAGACCTTATCGGGCTTTTCGACAAAGCCGGGGTAACCCCCGCGGGCGTAAACACTACCGAATTCCTTAACGAGATAGCTAAAAGGCTGTAAGATGACTAAGGTAAAAAGATTTGTCTCGGGCGTGCTCGGGACAAACACCTATCTTGTTTATAAAGACGGCGGAAAAGAGGCCGTAATTATCGACCCCGTGAGGGGCAAGGCGAAGATAAAGAGCTTTGCCGAGGGCGAGGGGCTTAAAATTGTTGCTGTTTTGGTTACCCACGGGCATTTCGACCACATTATGGAGGCACGCGAGTGGCAAAAGGAAGGCGCCGCCGTGTATATCCACGAGGGCGACGCCGACAGGCTTGCCGGTACCAACACTTACGCCTCGGCTTTCGGGATTTCCGCCCCGCCTTGCGATCCCGATGTTACGCTTAAAGACGGCGAGCGCCTAACCCTTGGCGATATGGAATTTACGGTTATCCACACGCCCGGGCATACGCCGGGAAGCTGCTGCTACCTTACAAACGGTTATATCTTCAGCGGCGATACCTTGTTTTCGGGCGATGTCGGCAGGACAGACCTGCCCGGCGGAAGCTACAGCCAAATAAAAGAATCGATACGAAAACTGTTTTCCTTACAGGGCAATTACATAGTATACCCCGGGCACGAGGAGTCGACTACCCTCGACGCCGAGCGTATGCACAACATCATTGCATCGGAGTTATAACTTGTTTGTTTTCAGATGGGAGGCGAGCCTTCCCCCGTACTTAAACGACGCGCCCGAAATCGTAAGAGCGTACAACCCGTATATTAAACTCGACCCCGAAGCGGAGGAGGCCTTTTGCCTCAAAACAGAGCAGGGGGCGCAAGAGTTTGTATGCGAAATTTCGGCTAAAAACAAAGCGGAAAGGCGGGCTTTGGCGATAAAATACGCCGAGGGGCTGGAGTATAAAAAGCTTACAAAACGCTTTGTGAAAACCTGTCTTTATGATTTTTGTAAAGCCTTAACGGGTATATCTCTTCCTTACGGCAGCCTTACGGGGGTGCGCCCGACAAAACTATATTACGAGCTTATGAAGGGCTGCCCCGACCCGAAGGAAGCCCTTATCGATACCTTTTTTGTCGAGCCCGAAAGGGCGCGGCTTATAGCCGATGTCGTAGAAAACCAGGCGGGGATTTACGAGTTAAACCCAAAAAACGCCGGCGTTTTTGTAAATATACCTTTCTGCCCGACAAGGTGCAAATATTGTTCGTTTATAAGCACCGAGATAGGCAGGGCACGCAAAAAAATAGACGATTATATTGAAGCCGTGAGGGCGGAGCTTAACGAAATAATTCAAAAGATAGACAGAGAGGGGCTAAAGGTAAGAAGCATATATGTGGGCGGCGGCACACCGACCTCGCTGGAAGCCAGGGAATTGTACGACATTCTTTATCCCGTGGCGAACAAAAACTACGGGGTGGAGTTTACCGTAGAGGCGGGAAGGCCCGATAGCATAACTGGAGAAAAGTTAGCCGTCCTTTCTGATTTGGGCGCAACCCGAATTTCCATAAACCCGCAGACCTTCAACCAAAAAACCTTGCGGGAGATTGGCAGGGCGCACACGCCCGAACAGATAATCGAGGCTTACAGCCTGTCCAGGCAGTTTAATTTCGACATCAATATGGACTTGATCGCGGGATTGCCCGGCGAGTCTTTCGATGATTTTTCGGCCAGCCTCGAAAAAACAATTTCGCTCGCCCCCGAAAATATAACCGTGCATACCCTGGCGATTAAGAGGGGGGCGGTGTTCAGAAACGACGGGCTGGAGAAGAATGTCGGCGGAGAAGTCAAAAAATGCGTCGATTTCGCCCGCGAAAGGCTAAAAGAGGCGGGCTACGGGCCGTATTATATGTACCGTCAAAAGAACATGGCGGATAACCTCGAGAATGTGGGGTACTGCCTGCCGAATAAGCAATGTGTATATAACATCGACTATATGGAAGAGATCTGCACAATCTATTCGGCGGGCGCCGCGGGAATGACAAAACTTGTTTTTCACGATCAAAACCGCATAGAGAGGGTGCCCAACGCCAAAGGGCTGGACGATTACCTCAAACAAAGAGGCTTTTTATACAATAATTAAACACAAAATGAAGTATATATGGGGGTTAAGGCGAAATAATAACAAATGTACGCCATACCTCCCAAAAAATACCGACTTTCGCTTTACAAAGGGTTAGTTATTTGTTATATTTATATGGCGGTACCTCTTTCTCGGCAATAAAGGTAATTTTATCGCTGGGTAGAAGGCGTATCAGCTCATTACAACAGGAGTTAGAAAATGGAAATCAACAAGAAAACCGAAGTTATCGCTAAGTTCGCCCGCAAAGAAGGCGACACAGGGTCTCCCGAGGTACAGGTAGCGCTGCTTACCACCCGCATCGAAGAACTCACAGAGCACCTCCTCAAGCACCCCAAGGATCACAGCAGCCGCAGAGGCCTGCTAAAGATGGTTGGCAAAAGAAGAAACCTGCTGAACTACTTGAAGGATAAAGACATCGAGCGCTACAGGGCTCTCATATCCGAATTGAACATCAGAAAGTAAAAGACCTATATAAAGGGCTGTTTCGCTTGCGGGCAGCCCTTTATAAAAATAATCGTGTGCGCGGCCGTGGTTGTTTTTAGTCGATTTCTTGAACAAAATCGGGCGATTGACTAAAAAGAACAGCGGAAGCGCATTCAGAAGGTTTTTTATATACCGTCTTTTCGGCTTTATCCAACCTAAATATAAACAGGCGGTTTTTTACATACTCTCATTACGGTTATAAATAAAAAATATATAAATCGTTTCCGAAGACGGAAACAGGAGGTAACATGAAAGAAAGCAGAATTTTCAAGACCGAAATCGGCGGCCGCGAAGTCAGCGTCGAAGTCGGCGGCTATTGCTCGCAAAGCAACGGCGAATGCCTTATCAGGTGCGGTGACACGGTTGTTCTCACCAATGTAACGATGGCAAAGACCCCCAGAGAAGGCATAGACTTCTTTCCTTTGGGAGTAGACTTCGAAGAAAAGATGTATGCCGTAGGCAAGATTCCCGGCAGCTTCAAGAGAAGGGAAGGCCGCCCCAGCGACAAGGCAATACTTGTTTCAAGGCTCATAGACAGGCCCATCCGCCCCTTGTTCCCCAAAGGCTTATTTAACGATGTGGCGGTTGTTGCGACGGCTCTTTCGGTAGACACCAACATACCCCCCGAAGCTTTTGCCATGATAGGCAGCTCGATTGCCCTCACCATTTCGGATATACCCTTCAACGGCCCCACGGGCTCGGTTGTCGTGGGCAGGGTAGACGGCAAGTTCGTCATTAACCCCGACTCCGCCCAGCGCGAAAAGTCCGATTTGCACCTCACCTTAAGCGGCACCAAAGACGCCATCATGATGGTCGAAGCCGGCGCCAAGGAAGTACCCGAAGAGGTTATGATTAACGCCATACTGTTCGGGCATGAGGAAATCAAGAAGATTGTCGCCTTTATCGAAGAGATTCAGGCTGCGGTAGGCAAGCCCAAGAAGCAGATCGAGCTCCACAAGGCCCCCGAGGAAATCGCGCAGGCCGTTCAGGAGTTCGCCAAAGATAAAGTTGATTATATGTTCGCCACCTTCGACCGCGAAGAGCGCCAGAAGAGAGAGGAAGAAATCGACGAAATCATAAAGGCCCACTTTGCCGAGATTTATCCCGACAATATGCGCGATGTCAATGATGTCGTGTACGCCATGAAGAAAGAGTGCGTGCGCGCCATGATAGCCGACAAGGGCGTACGCCCCGACGGCAGAAAGATGGACGAAATCCGCCCCATCTGGTGCGAGGTAGGGCTTCTTCCCAGGGTTCACGGCAGCGCCGTGTTCACCAGAGGGCAGACCCAAGTCCTTACCACCGCCACCCTGGGCACGATATCCGATGTTCAGAAACTTGACGGCATCGACGAAGATGTCTTCAAGAGATATATGCACCACTACAATATGCCTCCTTACAGTACCGGCGAGGCCAAGCCCCTGCGCTCACCCGGCCGCCGCGAGATAGGGCACGGCGCGCTTGCCGAAAGGGCGCTCGAACCCGTGCTTCCCACCGAAGACGAGTTCCCCTATGCCATCCGCACGGTGTCCGAGGTTATCTCCAGCAACGGCAGCACTTCGCAGGCCAGCGTTTGCGGCTCGACAATGGCTCTTATGGACGCGGGCGTTCCCATCAAGGCTCCCGTAGCCGGCATAGCCATGGGGCTCATCAAGGACGATGTTAACAACAAGCTTCACATCCTTAGCGACATCCAGGGCCTCGAAGATTTCTTCGGGGATATGGATTTCAAAGTTGCGGGTACCGAAAAGGGCATTACGGCTATCCAAATGGATATTAAGATAAAAGGCATCGACGAGGTTATCCTCCGCGAAGCGCTCGAGCAGGCCCGCAAGGGAAGGCTCTACATCCTCAGCAAGATGCTCGAGGCCATACCCGCCCCGCGCAAAGAGCTCAGCCCCTACGCCCCCAAGATTACCACCTTCATGATCGACCCCGACAAGATTAAGGATGTTATCGGAAGCGGCGGCAGAGTCATCAATAAGATAATAGACGAAACGGGCGTCAAGATAGACATCTCCGACGACGGCAAGATATTCATAGCCGCCACCGACACCAGGGCCGCCGAGAAGGCCGCCGCCATCATCAAGGCCATAGTGTTCGAGCCCGCCGTAGACGACGAGTTCGACGGCGAAGTAGTGCGCATCCTGCCCTTCGGCGCCTTCGTAGAGTACGCCCCCGGCAAAGACGGCATGATTCACTTAAGCAAGCTCTCCAACAAGAGGGTCAACAAGGTAGAGGATGTCGTAAACATCGGCGACAAGGTGCGCGTAAAGGTTATTAACATCGACGAAAAAGACCGCGTAAACCTCAAACTTCTTCAAAAGTATTAATATAACTAAATAAAATATTAGTAAAAAGAGGCCGTTTTGCTTTTAAGACGGCCTCTTTATTATTTGCGGCAGTTTGTTTTTGCTATTTGCATTTTACTTAATATTTATATTTATATAATATATTGACATTTGGCGCATACGGTGTTATATTAAATTCGTATATAAATATATTGTAGGTGGGTGTATGTCCATTACCAAAAGAAAGCTTATCCTGATTGCCTTGCTGGTTATTGCCCTTGCGTTTGTGCTTGCGGGATGCCTCACCGACGAAGGTAGCAAAAGGCTTGTAATTGTGTCTTCGGCAGAAGAGCTTGTCTTTTTGGAAGGCGAAGCGCCCGACCTTAGCAAAATTGTCATCAATGTTGTAGACAGCCAGGGCAATGTCATCGAAACCGTAGCGGTTACGCAGGATATGGTTTCGGAGGCGGATATCATAAAGTTAAGCAAAAGAGGCGTACACTCTATAATAGTTACTTACAGGGATTTGCGAGTAAATGTGCAGGTCACCGTGCGCCAGCTCGGGCAGCAGATAACGAATTACAGGGTTATCTTCGATTGCAACGAGGTTTACGGCGCCAACAATACTCCTTTCAGGGGCACCTTCTCGGATTACAATGTAAACTCCAGCGTTTGGGAAGTCGGCCCGGACTCCGACTTTATTAAAGACGGAAACAAGCTTGTGAGTTTCCCCATACCCACCCTTCAAAGTTTCGACTTTGTAGCATGGTACCGCGACCCGCAGGGTACGGGCTCGATGCTTGTCGTTAACCAGCAAAACCCTTATGTTCTCACCGAAGAAGTCACAAGGTTTTATGCCAAATGGGAAGACAAGCGCAAGTTCAATGTA
>DGDU01000054.1:15032-36093 GCA_002385605.1 Christensenella sp. UBA3944 | reverse complement strand
ATTACACGGTAGGCATGGTGCAGGAAATAAACGGCAAGAGGATGGTATTCAAGGGCTGGCGCGCCGAAGAGGGCAAGAGCTATACGAGCGTCACCGAGGATGTTATGGTATACGCCGTGTTCGAGGAGCAAAAGCTCACCGTAACCTTCCTTAAAGAAGATAAATACACTCCCTATGCGGTGTTTGAGGTTTCGTACGGCGGAACCTTCAGAGCCGACGATATCCCCGATGTCTTCTTCGAGGGCAGATACACCCCCGAGGCCTACGATGCCGAATGGATTAGCACGATAACCGAAGACCCGCTGCCCGACGAGAATATTACAAACATCAGGGATAACATCAAGATTTACATACGGTACTCCCCCAAGAAGATTAACGCCATATTCCTTAAGCTGACCAAAGAGGAATATGAGGCTTTGGGAAGCTCCGCGATTCCCGCCGAGAGCATTCTCGAAACAAAAGAGCTGGATTACGACGGCGTTTTGCCGTATCTGCCCACACCGCCCCAAAACCCCGAAAACCCCAACAAATATAACGCCGAGTGGCGCCGCTACAGCGAAGGCACATTGTTTGACGCCACTTTAAGCTATAAACACAAAAACCAGACCGTTTATGTCGTTCTTTATAGGGTAAAGCAATACACGGTAAGATTTATAGGCACATACGAAAACGGCGAGAGCTTCGACGGCGAAAAGATTGTAAACCACGGCGATTACATCACCCCGTTCGACTTAAGTTACAACGAGCTTACCTACGATTGCGTATGGTATACATCCAGGGACTATAACCCCAATACGGTATTTAACTTTGCCACAACGCAGATAACGCAGTCCTATACGCTGTACTTAGAAGCAATACATAAGGATATTACCGTATACTTCTGCATACCCGCATACTTCAGGCAAAGCGACTCCGGCCTATACGACCAGGAGATAAGCGCCAACGATACGATATTCCAGATGCCGCATCAGGTAATTATCGACCCGATTTCACAAGCAAGCGCTTTAGCCCTGTATTCGATGTCCGTAAGCTCTAATGTGTCAGACGGCGACCCGCCCACTTACGATTTCCTTAAGTACAGGCAGGATACCGACGGCAACAACAGGACGATGTGGTACGACTATAACAAGAATATGTGGGACTTCTCGAAGCCTTTCTACGAGGAGCTCAAGAATTATGTCGAGAGCAAGAATGTAGACCGCGTGGTGCTGTATGCCGCCGTAGTCACAAACGAGCTTGAAATTTATTTCATGAATGTATTAAGATACGACCCCACGCCGATATTCGTGCCCATAGATTTCTTCGGCACATTGTATAAGGTAACTTACGGCGAATACTTCAATCCCTACGAATATGTAAGGCAGTACACCAATCCGCCCGAAGGCCAGCCCGCTCTTGTTATCAGCGAGCCCGAAGGCGAGGATACCGAATTTGTATTCGGAGGATGGTACACCACCAATAATTATGTCGCGGGTACAAAGGTAATGGAAGAAGAGCCTATACGCATTACCGCCGTTACCACATTCTATGCCAAGTGGATAGACTCCGAGTCCGGCTCCGAGGGGCTTGTATATGAACTTACCGCTACCAACGACAGCTACGAGGTTGTCGGTTACAACCCCCCGCCCGAAGGCGAAGACCTGCTGCGCATACCTCAATTCTACGACGGATTGCCCGTAATCGCCATAAGGTCGGGGGCATTTGAGGTAAAAGGCATCGAGGCGATACAAAAGATCAGGGAAATAAGGGAAGTAGAGCTTCGCCCCAACCTTATGTATATCGACGAAGGCGTGTTCACATCCCTTACGGGCGTTACAAGGTTTGTAATGAAAGGCGAATCCTTGTACTTCCGGGTTGCGGACGGCATACTTTACAACCACGATAAATCGCTGCTTATAAGGTGCCCCGGCTCCATCCAAACCCCGAACATTGTTGTGCCTAAGGAAGTTGTCCGCGTCGCCAAAGAGGCGTTTGCCCTAAGCTCGACTATAACCTCGGTTACCTTCGAGAGCGTCTCGCAGCTGCAGACAATAGACCAAAACGCCTTCTGGGAATGCGAAAACCTCACAACGGTACACCTTCCCTCCTCCCTTAAATACATCTGCGAAAGGGCCTTCTACGAGTCGGGCAAACTTGCCAATATACAGCTTGAAAACGGGGCAAACTACGATATCCTCCATGTCGGCGCCCTTGCCTTCGACAATACCCTCTGGCTCAACAACTCCACAGGCCAGGTAATACTCGGTAATGTGCTCGTTAAGTATAAAGAAGGCTTCGACAGCAATCCCACCGATATAACCATCGCGGACAGCGTAAGCACCATAGCCGACGGCGCTTTCAGCCAGGAATATGTTTCCTTAAGCCTCAGGACTGTAAGGTTTACCTCCGACAGCGCTCTTGAGCGCATCGGAAGCCTTGCCTTCAACGCCTGTCCCGACCTCTCCGCAATCTATATCGGCTGCGGGCGGCTTGTGGACATCAGCCCGGACGCCTTCAGCGGCATAAGCTTAGGCGCGATACTGTATGTTAACGCCGATGTTTACAGCGAGTACCTTAACGCGTATATCTCGGAAGGCGAAATAATCCTTGATGTCAATAACATAAGGCCCGCGCAAATAGCTTAACTCTAATCGAATTATAAAACGAAAACAAGGCTTTACGGCCTTGTTTTTTTATGGGTAAATAACCATTGTTTCTTACGCGTTGTAAAGCGTTCGCAAGGCAAATTTATGCTTAAGGCAAAAGCCAGCGCTTCTTCCTTTTAGCAAGAGGTGTATCTTACTCTTCTTATCAGGCAGTTTGGTTTTGTTGTTCTGAGTTAAAAAATCAGCGCAAAAAGGAGCTGTCTTATACGGACAGCTTCGGAGTTTTAGGTTTTCTTTTATTTTGTGCTAAAAAAATTTGCACAAAAAAAGGAGCTGCCTTATACGGACAGCTCCTGAGTTTATAGGTTTTCTATTATTCTGTTTTTAGCCCGTTCTTGTCATAAAGCTCAAGGGTTTTCATCATGGTCTTGTAGCTTATTTCAAGGCACTCTCTGGAGAGGTTGTCGTAGGAGTCCATACGGGTGTGGTAGTAGCGCTGCAGCTTGTGGTTTACGCCGGCAAAGCAGGTGGACTTAAGGCCGGCAAGGGCGAAGGCAGCGCTGTCGGTGGAGCCGAGGGGCACAAAGGAGAATTTGATATCCCTGCCCGTGGCTTGCTTGCAGGCTTCCTTTACGAGAGCGGCGACTTCGACATCCGTCTTTACGATGCCGTTAAGGTCGCGGGTGTATACGCAGAGGCAATCGGTCTCGCGCAGGGTTTCCATAACAACTATGATGGTTTCGACATCCGAAAGCTCGTCCTTGAAGTCCTTAGCGAAAGCCATGGCACCGCGAAGGCCCGCTTCTTCCGAGCCCGCCATAAGGGCACAAACCTCGGTGTTTTCGAGGGCTATATTTTCTTCCGCCATCGTCTTGAGTATGGAAGCGGCGGTGAAGTTGGCGGTCAGGTTGTCGTTGGCGCCGTCTACTGTGCGCAGGGGGTTAAAGAAGAAGGCAAGCCATATTACTATGGGAGTGCAGATTACGGTTACAACGATGAGAGCGATAAGATAGGGCAGGGGGGTGCTGTTTATGGATTGGGGGAAAACGGTGAAGCCGTTAACAAGTATACCAGCGATAGCCATACCGATAACGACGGCGATAACAAGCAATGACGAGATAAACTGGGTCTCGAAGAGGACGGCTCCGCCTTTGTAAAGGGCGCCCCATTCGGGAGCGGCGTCGGTGTGCCCGCAGAATATTATGCGCCTTTTTACTTCGCCCGTGGGCTTCTTGACGGCGTAAACATTGCTGGAAGTCTTTTTGGGGAAGAAGGGCGCCGTCACATGGATGTAAAGCATAAGCTGGAGCACGGCGAGCGTAATGGCGGTAACGCCGAGAAGTATGCTGGCGATATTAATGTTGAACCACAGGCAGACAAGCGCGGCGAGCATAAAGGCGACCTCGAAGTAAATCCAGCCCATAAAAGCCATGGGATGAAGCGTGAACTTTTGGGTCTTTACCTCGTCGGCGTACTTGCCAAGCTCTTTGGCAAAATACTCCTGGGCGTCGGCCTCGCCCTTCGAGCCCGGGGCGCGCGGACCAAAGGTGGTTATAACCTCTTTGATGCCGTCTACAATGTAGTCAACATTTTTGTTGACCGTTTCCTGAGAAAGCTTTTTCATAGTATCCTCCTATATTAGAGTGCAGGCGTATAGCCTATGTATCCTGGTTGTTAGCCGATTTGGATTTCAGATAATCCCTTATCTCTTTTTCGGCGTTGAAGTTCAGCGTTTTGCCCTGCTTTACGGCATAGTAAACAATATAGCATACGGCGGTTGCGCCGGGGACGAGAAGCTTTTTGACATCAACCATATTATGGTTGCGGAAGTCGCCGTTGCCGTCCACGAGGCGGGCGCCGGCGATAAGCTTTTCCGAAAGCCCGAAGGAAACCTTCTTAAGCGCTTTGCTTTTGTCCGTAAGCCTGTTTTTAAGCTCGGACGCCGTGAAGGTCACTTTGGATTTGGTATTGTTTGTAACCTCTATTTTTTCTATAAAAGCGGGGTATCTTACCGAAGGATAAAAGCTGCGGGTAACTGTCGCGCCGTTCATAAAATTGGACACAACGGTAAGGGAGTCTTTAACCGCGGCGGAAACGGGCTTTTCGTTTTTGATCTCTACGCCGTCTAACATAAGCTCGGCTTTGGGCGTAAAGTTATAAGCAAAAGACGAAAACTTTTTATTGGGCTTTATAGGTATAAAAGGGAAGTTGATGTGCCTTAATAATATAAGGTGCCCGCTTTTGTTTTTGCCGTAAGAGATTGTGCCCTCGGAGGTGTCGGTTTTGAGCTCGGAATAGCCGCATAAAGCGCCTTCCTGCGCCGCGATATCCCAGAATATTGTGCCGTCTTTTAGCGTGGATTTTGCCGCCTCCGAACCGTTTGCGCGGGGCTTAAGGAACTGTTTAGGAAGCCTTAGGTGGTTAAAAATATCAATAGCCATAATGAGGATTTAACTCTCGGCGTAAATCGCCTTATTCCCTCCTAAAAAAAGCTAGATATATGTTACCACAATAATTTTATTTTTACAAGCTAATCTAAATTTGTTGACAAACAATTTAAGATATTATACAATACATATCGTTCGACTCGCCAAAATGCGGGCGTGGCGGAATTGGCAGACGCGTTAGATTCAGGTTCTAATGGTCGCAAGGCTGTGCAGGTTCAAGTCCTGTCGCCCGCACCAACGGGTCTTTGCCAAAGAATAAATCGTGCGGTCGTGGCGGAACTGGCAGACGCGTACGTTTGAGGGGCGTATGGTATTCCCGTATGGGTTCAAGTCCCATCGACCGCACCAAAAAGACAGGCCTTATACACAGGGCCTGTTTTTTTATGCCTTATTGATACTGACCCCCGCCGATGTTATAATATGATTATAAATTAAATAGGGGCGGATATGAAAACCGTAATAGTATATTATCATCCATATAATAAAAGCTATTGCCGCGCCATCCTCGAAGCGGCAAAACAGGGCGCTATGGACGCGGGGCGCGAGGCGGATGTTATAGATCTTAGCGCCGATAGCTTTAACCCCGTGATGGGCAAAGAAGATTTGCAGGGCTTTGTCCGCCACGAGATTATTGATCCCAAAGCTAAAGAATATTTTGACAGGATAAAGGGCGCTTGCCACCTTATATTCATTTTCCCGATATGGTGGGGGAATATGCCGGCGATGGTAAAGGGCTTTATCGATAAGGTAGTATTCCCGGGAAGCTTCTACGAGCAGGACAATAGCGGAAAGGTAATACCGCTTCTTCCAAACCTTAAAGTTACGATATTTGCAACGATGAACACGCCCGCGCCGATATATAAACTTTATTTCGGCAACCAGGTATACAATGCCATGAAAAAGAGCGTTTTCGGGTTTGCGGGAATAAAGGATGTAAAGTTTGTTCCCTTCGGAACGGTAAAAGCAGTAAGCGCCAGTAAACGGGAAAAGTGGCTTAAAAAAGCCGCCCGAATCGCCGGCGAAAGATAGTATAAAAGTACGGTTTTTTTTCAAAAACATAAACATTTTGGCATAAAATTTACCAATTTACCGATTTCTTAATCTGAATATAAAATTTGATTAAAATTTAGCCGCAAACATGTTGCAAATATGCAACATTAATTTTTGCTTTGTGATATAATATTCAAATGATAAGCTTCTTACTATTATTCTGACGGAATGGGATATGAAGAAATTTACTGAGTTTGTCGTTAAAAACAAATGGGTATTTATTGGTGTGTTCGCCGCATTGGCGATTGCCGCAACCGTCATGCTGTTCTTCAACCCGATTATATATGACCTCACGGTTTTCGCGCCCAAAAACAGCAATACGGACAAGTCGCTGGAGCTTATGAAAGAGCAGTTTGACGACAAGGGCTCTGCGATAGTTATGGTAAAGAATATAAGCCTTCAGAGGGCGGAAGAGCTGGCCGAAGAGCTTTCGGAAATAGACGGCGTCGCGGCGGCGGTTTTGGACGCTACCAACAATTATAAAAGCAATTGCGCGTTATATAACATAATGCTAGAGGACTACGATTCGACCGACGGGGCCAACAAAACAATTAAAACCTTAATAGAGTATCTTTCGGGCGAGGAAGCCTATTTTTCGGGACAGTCGGCGATGTCATATTACACAAGGCTGGAGACCGTCGAGAGCATAATCAAGATAGGGGCGGTTATCGCCGTCGCTATAATGGCTATGCTGTTATTTACATCACAAACCTATTTTGAGCTATTAATAATGCTAATAGTGTTTGCGGTGTCTATCGTTTTGAATATGGGCACTAACTTTGTCTTCGGCGGCATATCTTATGTGTCCAACCTTGTAGCTCTTGTACTGCAGCTTGCGCTGTCTATAGATTATTCGGTAATACTTTTGCATAGGTTTATGGAGGAGTACGAGATTGACGATGCCGAGACGGCGGCGGCAACCGCTCTCGCGAAGGGCATACCCGAAATACTTTCGAGTTCGTTAACCACCATAGCGGGGCTTTCCGCGCTAATCCTTATGACCCTGCCGATAGGCGCAGAGATGGGGCTATCCCTCGCCAAGGGCATAGTGGCAAGCCTGTTGTCCGTATTGTTCCTTATGCCCGCCCTTCTTGTGATAATGGCAAACCCCCTCGTTAAATCCAGGCATAAAAGGTTTGTGCCCGATATAACCAAAGCCGCCAAGGTAATTCTAAAGGGGCGCAAGGTTATAATGCCCGCTTTCCTGATACTTACCGTTCTGGCGGGCACGGGGCAATTTTACAACCAATACAGCTATAATATAAACGGCGCCGCGCGCATTATAAATTCCAACAATAAGATTGCCGAGGTGTTCGGCGTCCAAAACAGCCTCGTGGTTGTCGTGCCCAAGGGCGACTATAATAAAGAAAAAGAGTTAATAGACTTTGTCATGGGCAAAGAGATAATTAACAATGTAAACGGCATTGCGTCCATAAAGGTTACGGATAACCTTTATCTTTCGGATAAGGTTTCGGCGGGCGAAATTATCCGGCTTGTGTACGAAATGGGCTTCGACCAATCGGGCCTTATGGCTACAGTCTTTGTAAACGCCATATTTGAAACCCACCGCAAGCAGACGGGCTCTACGAATATACCGCTAAGCGATTATAAAATGACGGTTGTCGACTTCCTCGAGGCTGTCTATAACGATTATTACGACTATCTCGGCGAGAACGCCGCGCAGCTCGAACTGCTTATTGCTGCCCGCAAAAACTTCGAGGGCGAAAGATACTCTCGCATAATATTTAACATTAACAGCGATGTCGAAAGCCCCGAAAGCCTGGAATTAATAGGCGAGCTTGAAGACGAACTTAAGCAGTTCTACCCCGAGTTTTATCTTGCCGGCGAGAGCGTGGCATGCTACGATATGGCCGTCGCTTTCCCCAAAGATAACTTGAAGGTGTCGCTCTTTACGACGATATTTGTGCTTATCATCTTGCTGTTCAACTTCAGAAACTTCTTGTTCCCGATAATCCTTATGACAGCGATACAGGGGGGCATCTGGATAAATTTCGCCATACCCTTTGTGAGCGGGAGCCCCGTATCATTTATCGGGTACCTTCTTATTTGCGGCATTCAGATGGGCGCGACCATCGATTACGGCATAGTGCTGGCAAGCAGATACAACAGCGAAAAGCTAAATTATGCCGACAGGGCTGAAGCCATGGCTGTTGCCGAAAACGCCGTATTCCCGACCATTATAACCTCGGGCTCGATTCTTACGATAGCCGGCTTTGCCATGGGTATTCTTGGCGCAGGAGTTGTCGGAAAAATGGGGCTTCTTCTGGGCGGCGGCGCGCTAAGCTCGGTACTGATCGTTTTGCTCGTCCTGCCATCTATGCTTCTCGTGCTGGACAAGATTTCGGACAAGGCAGGCCTAGCTTACATAAAGGAAAAGATAGCGCAAAAGCGAAAAAAGAATAATGCCTGAAGCGCCCCGTCTTTGCGGGATTGATAGCCTTTTTTCTCGAATACGGTATCCCGAAATAAAGTAAAATAACAAAATATTTCCTATTGCAACAGGCGGCCGGATTTGGTATAATTTTCACAAGGAGGCAATCGCTATGTCGTCTATTGTTTTTTATTTTAGCGGGACAGGCAACTCCCTTAGCGTTGCCAAAGCGCTCGCGGACGGCGAACAGCCGCTTAATATCGCGGTAAGCCCCATTCGCACATACGAAGCCGACACGATCGGGTTTGTATATCCCGCTTATTGCGGCGGCGCGCCCCGTATGCTCGAGGATTTTATAAAAAACTGTGAATTCAGAAGTGAATATATCTGGGCGATTGTCACTCACGGAGGCGCCCCCGGAAACGCGCTGGGCGACGCCGCAGAGTTGCTTAGGCAAAAGGGCCTTAAGCTTAGCTACGGCAAGGATATAAGGCTTCCCGACAGCGTTATTTTGTTTGCCACCCCCGAGCCCGCAAAAACCGAACTACTGGACACCGAGAGCGAGAGGGTAGCCGAGATTAAGCGGGCTATCGACGGACGGGAGTTAAGAGAAATAAAATTTTCGCGCTGGCAGAAGCGCTTCAGCAGGGTTACCTGGTTCGGCTTCAAATACATACTCGGCATAAGGTATAAGTGGGCTACAAACGACTGCCTTAACTGCACGCAATGCATCAGGCAATGCCCCACCCAAAACATAACTGTAAAAAACAACAAGGCGTCCTTTGGCAACAATTGCGAATACTGCTTCGGCTGCATACAGTATTGCCCCAATAACGCAATAAGGTTCGGCATAGTCAAGCGTTCGCCCAAAACCCAATACAATCATCCCAAAATTCTTGCCAAAGAAATGATTAAGAGGAATAAATAAGTTTATTTGCTTTTATTCTACCGTATTATAATATTTCAAACATTTAGGGCGCCTCTTTGGCGCTTTAGTGCTATAGGCAGATGAATCGGATAATATAATTATTCTTGAGCACGGAGTAAAGCTGTATTGCAAATTGGTAAATATTAGGATATAATTAAATCGATAAGGCAGACGCTTACAGAGGTGAATTATGATAGGTTATACCAGAGATGTTCAAAAGCTGATGGATATCGCAAAAGAATATGCCGCAGTCTATGGCGGTACGCTGGGTACCGAGCATATACTGGCAGCGATGTTGACTTTGGAAGATTGCTACGCCTACGAAATTCTTGTAAGGCTGGGGCTCAGTAAAGAAAAAGCCCTTAGCTATTTAAATAAATCCGCTCCCACAAATTTTGTTTATGTTTCCTCGATGACAAAGAGGGCTCTCGAGCTTAGCCGCGTTATTGCCGAAAAGTACGGCTACGACTACGCCGACAGCCAGCATTTGCTGCTCGCGCTTGCGGCTGATTCCAACAACGGTGCTTCCAAAATCCTTAATAAGCATAAAATTACCTTCAACGACCTAAAATCGATACTCGATTCGATGGCGGGCAACAATGTTGGCAAAAACGACGATGACGACGAAATCCCGCTAAGCCTTAGGGAGGCGTTGGAAACAATGTTCAACTTCAGGCCCGGCGACAACTTCGGCAAACGGGATTATTCGTCCGCCGAGGAGGACGGCAAAGGCATGGACGAGAACCTAAGCTCGATAGGCGTAGACCTCACCGAGAGGGCAGGCAAGGGCAAAGTAGACCCCGTGATAGGCAGAAGCAAAGAAATAGAGCGTATCATACAGATACTTTCCCGCCGCACCAAAAATAACCCCATCCTTATAGGCGAACCGGGCGTGGGCAAGACCGCGATTGTCGAGGGGCTTGCGCTGGCTATCGTTCAGGGCGATGTACCCGAGATTCTTAAGGGTAAGCGTATATTCAGCCTGGATTTGGGAAGCCTTGTCGCCGGCACAAAGTACAGGGGCGACTTCGAGGAGCGCCTCAAAAAGGCCATCGAAAGCCTAAAAGACGGCAACACCATATTGTTTATAGACGAAATACACATGATTATCTCGGCGGGAGACCGCGAGGGCGGTATGACGGTTTCCAACCTTATCAAGCCCATGCTTTCGCGTGGCGAAATCCCCACAATCGGCGCGACCACTTTGGACGAATACCGCAAGAATATAGAAAAGGACGCCGCTTTAGAGCGCAGGTTCCAGCCCATTATGGTAGAACCGCCGAGTGTCGAAGACACGATTACCATTCTTAAAGGCCTTCGCGAAAAATATGAGATTCACCACAAGGTAAAGATAACCGACGAGGCCATAGAGGCGGCGGCAAAGCTTTCCGACAGATATATAACCGACAGGTATTTGCCCGACAAGGCGATAGACCTTATAGACGAGGCGGCAAGCAAGCTAAGGGTATCCCACCTGATTGCCCCGCCCGATGTGAAGAGCCTCGAGGAGCAGATTAGCGCCATCGAAAACTCGATAGAGCAAGCGGTTGCCCGCAAAGAGTACGAAAAGGCGTACAAATTGCAGCTCGAAAGCAAAGAAGTATCCAAAAAACTTGCCGAAATCAAAAAACAATGGGGCAGGGACAAGCAGGACGAAGAGCTTGCCATAGGCGAAAAGGAAATCGCAGTTGTCGTGTCCGACTGGACTCATATACCCGTTGTAAGCCTTACCGAGGCCGAAAGCGAAAGGCTAATGAGGCTGGAGGATACCCTCCGCAAGCGCGTGATAGGGCAGGACGAAGCCGTGTCCGCGGTCGCGAGAGCCGTAAGAAGGGCAAGGGCGGGGCTGAAAGACCCCAAACGCCCGATAGGCACATTTATATTCCTCGGCCCCACGGGCGTAGGCAAAACCGAGCTTAGCAAAGCGCTTGCCGAGGCAATGTTCGGGGACGAAAACCTCATGATCCGCATCGACATGAGCGAATATATGGAAAAGTTTAATGTCAGCCGCCTTATAGGCGCGGCGCCGGGCTATGTAGGATACGAGGAGGGCGGGCAGCTTACCGAAAAGGTGCGCCGCAAACCGTATTCGGTAGTTCTCTTAGACGAAATCGAGAAGGCGCACCCCGATGTGTTCAACCTTCTGCTCCAGGTGCTTGATGACGGCAGGCTCACCGATTCGCAGGGACGGGTGGTGTCCTTCAAGAATACAATAATTATAATGACCTCCAATATAGGCGCTTCGGACATCGCCAATATGAGAAGGGTGGGCTTCTCATCAGAAGCAGAGGACAGCAGTTACGAAAGCATGAAAGAAAAACAGCTTTCGGCCCTCAAAAACGCCATGCGCCCCGAATTTATAAACCGAATCGACGATATAATCATCTTCAGAAGCCTGGACGAAGAGGCTTTAAGCAAGATAAATGATATGCTTCTTAACGCCCTTGCCGAGCGGCTCAAGGAAAAGAACATCACCATAACCGTTACCGACGAGGCAAAGAAGTATATCCTCGCAAAGGGCACCGATAAAACCTACGGCGCCCGCCCGCTAAAGAGAACCATACAGCGCATGCTTGAAGATAAGCTAAGCGAAAAAATAATCTCAGGCGAAATAAGCGACGGCAGCACCGTCGAGATAGGCCTGGCTAACGGCGACCTTCAGTTTTCTGTCAGCAAATAAAAAAAGGAGAACCATCTATGCGCATCGAAATTCTCAACAGGAACTACAAAGACGAAAGCGGACAAAAGGCAAAGCTTGCCGAAATCTTAGAGAAAAAGATTTCTAAGCTCGATAAGTTCTTTGAGTCCGAAGCGTTTGCCAAGGTAAAGCTGAGCACGATCGGCTCGGGCAAACACACGATGGAAATCACAATAATAAGCGACGGCAAACAGATTGTGCGCAGCGAAACCACTTCTGACAGTATGTACAATAACATCGACATACTTATTCCCAAGCTGGAAAAGCAGATTCTCAAATACCACACAAGGCTGGCAAGCAGGCTTAGAAAATCCGCCTTAGCGCCCGTAAAGGAGCAAAAAGAGGCCGCCCATCAGGAAAGCTACGGCAAGATCGTAAAGGAAAAGAAGTTTGATATCTCGATTATAACCGTGCAACAGGCGATTGCCGAGCTCGAGCTCCTCGACCACGACTTCTATGTTTTCGTAAACGCCGAAAACAACCTCGTTTCGGTTGTCTACAAACGCCACGACGGAGATTACGGCCTTATTACTCCCCAATATTAATCGGACATAATTAAACAAAAAGGGTTCTCGAGAGAGAACCCTTCTTTTTTTGCGGATAAGTTTAATATTTATCCGTCATAAACACAAGTTTCGGGAATTCGTCTATAAATTGCTTGGGTACGCCTTCGACGGGCAGCCCGAAAAAGAGCTTAGCGAGCTGCCGCTCGGTTATGGTAAAATCGTAACCGACCGACGGGGTGACGGTATCTTTATATGCCTCGAATACGCCGTTATTTTCGTTTATGAGGCAATCGGTAAGTTTGAATTTATAGGGCCTGGATAGATTTAGCAAAGAAAACGCCGCTTTAAGGTTTACTATCCTTGCCATGCCTTTGGGCGGAAGAACGATTTCGTATGGCGGGACAGGGGAGCCGTCCTCGGCGATAAGGCAGACCTCCTGAGGCTTTCCTGCCGAAACAAGCTCGTAGCCTATAAGCTTTCCGTTGAGATACAAAAGGTTTGCCCCTTCCTCGCAGCCGTACTTTATTTTCATTTGCCCGGCGTTTCTCACGATTTTAACCTGGTATGGGGCTGTTTTTTTTGCGAGAAGTTTTGTTAGCGTTTCTATGTCGGTTGTCGGGCGGCGCTCTATGCCCAAAGATTCGTCTGTTGCGCTTTCGTTGAATACCTTCTCGAAACCCAGCCTTTTGTAGAAGCCCTCTATCGCGGGGTATAAGGCGGTAAAGGGCACATTCTGCGAGTGCATGCACCTTAAGGTTTCGTCTATAAGGCGAGAGGCGTAGCCCTTGTTTTTAAACTGTTCGGCGGTAGAAATGCCCACCATAAATGGCAAAAACACCTGCTTCCCGCAATAATCCAAAGTTTTCGGCACTATGTGAAGGGCGCTCACAAGGGTGTCGCCAATGCGGATGTTTTTGAGGCGGTCGGGCGAGAACACATTATTAAAGAAGTAATTTACGGTTGCCTCGTCGTCCTCGGGAAAGCTGTCTTTATATAGCTGTATAACATCCTCGCTGAAACGGTCGTCGCGGTCCTTTTTGCCCTGCGCTAGGTATTTCATAAATATATATTTGGGCTTGTACGAAAGTTTTGCCTTCCTAAGCCCCTCGTTGCCCATATCCTCCTGCCTATTGATGTAGGCGACATCGGAGAAGTGTTTGCCCGCGAACAGATTGGCAAGCATTGTATAAGCGCCGTTGTAGGCGGTGTCGGCTTTCTCGAAATATACTGCGCCTACGCCCGTTGGCAAAATCTCGCCAAATGATGCCCCTATAACCTTGCCGTCCACCAACAAGACATCGGCGAAGCAGTTATAAAACTCGAGGTTATCGAGAACATTTTGCACAAGTTCTTTTTCGGCTCGTGCTGTTGCCTTAAAGTATTCGGCGTCTTCTCCGCCCTCTCCGTTCTGCAGCGAGGCAAGCTTTTGCGCGTTCCATTGGTCAAGAAGCTGCATAACGCCTGCGCGGTAGGAGGAGTTATAGGTTTCAAAGGCGTATTTGTATGAGCTTACAAACTGCGAAATGTGGTTTCTTTTGGAGTGAAGCGACTTGCCCTCGAGGCTGATAAACGATTTTGACGAATAGACATACTCCGCCATATCCCTGTTTGGGGTAATGGTGAAGTTTCTTTTGCAAAACTCGGGCAGGGTAAAGTCGGTTACCTCGGCAAAGCTCTGCGCGCCCATACCGATAAGGGCGTCCAGAAGCTCCGAAAACCTCTGCTTGCTTGTAGTAAGCGGCGGGAAATAATATAATTTGCCCTTAAAATAAAGCCTTAAGCATACATAATCGTCGCCGATTGCCGCCTCAAGATTAAATTTCTTGTGCCATTCGAACAGTGTAACAAGGCAGTATTCGGTGCCGAGGGTCTTTTGCCTGGCGTAAAGCTCATAAATTTTATCTTTATCGCTTGGTTTAATCTTTTGAAATATCATCATATTTATATTTTAGCACATTTTGGAAGTTAATTGAAGAGTATTTGCCTACAATTTATTATTTGTAAATTTAGCTAGAAATCCTCTCATTGGCTTGCTTAACCGAGGGCAGTTAATGATATAATATCTGTATAAAAATTAAGGCTTAACGGATTTATGGAGATAGGGATATCGACTGCCAGCTTTTTCGGCAAAGAAGTCACCGAAGACACCTTCGACATCATAAAGTCGCTGGGGTTTAACACATGCGAGGTTTTTCTGACCACCTTCAGCGAGTATAAAGAGGAATTCGCGCGGTTTCTGAGTACCCGGAAAAACGGCCTGAACATATACAGCATACACACCCTTAACCAGCAATTCGAGCCCGAGCTTTATAATATGATGCCCCGCACCCGCGAGGACTGCGAGTTTTTCTTTAAGCAGGCAGGCAGGGCAGGCGGCATATTGGGCGCTAAATATTACATCTTCCACGGGCCGGCGAGGCTTAGAGGGCGCAATTATGTCTTTGATTATCAAAGGCTGGGCACCCGCACGGAAGAGCTATGCAATATGCTTTCGGAGGTAAGCGGCGGCGTGCAGCTTGCCTACGAGAATGTAGGATGGGCGTTCTTTTATAATCCCGAGTTCTTTGCCCGCATAAGGGAAGTCAGCCCTTCCGTAAAGGCCTGCCTCGACATAAAGCAGGCAATGCAAGCCGGGCTTCACGCCTTCGACTTTCTGGAATGCGTAAAGGGGCGGCTTGTGAATGTCCATCTTTGCGACTACGACGATATGGGGCAGCTGTGCGTGCCGGGCAGGGGAGAGTTCGACTTTGTCGAGCTTTTCGTAAGGCTAGCCGACATCGGCTACGACGGCCCGCTTATCATGGAGCTTTACAGCAAAAACTACAACACATACGACGATATCGCCGAGGGCAGGGAGCATCTTCTCGAGTGCCTGCACAAAGCGAAAGTCAGGCTTTCAAACTAAACTACTAAAGAAACCATTCGGAATTGGAGGATAAAATGACTAATCAACCCGAAAGCATAAGATTCGACTACAACAATATGATGAGCGTTTATGTCGGCGCCAAAGAAGGCTTCACCGATAAAGACCTCGACGCAGTAAAACCCCTCGCCGCCGAGGCGTTCAACTTTGTAAAGAAAAACCGCGGCACAGGCATGATGGGCTGGACGGAGCTTCCTTACAACCAAAAAGATGTTGTAAAGGATATCATATTCACAGCCAAAAAGATACGCCGCAGCTTCGACGCGTTTGTCGTCCTTGGCATAGGCGGCTCGGCTCTGGGCCCCATGGCGGTGTTCCAGGCTCTTTGCCATATGAGGCACAACGAGCTACCGAAGAGCAAGCGCAAGGCGCCCAAATTCTATGTTGAGGACAATGTCGATCCCGAAAGGATGTCGTCGCTTCTTGATATTCTCGACCTCGACAAGACGATGTTCAATGTTATAACCAAGAGCGGCTCGACCTCCGAAACGATGAGCCAGTACCTCATAATTATGGATCTCTTGAAGAGAAGGTACGGCGACAAGGCCTCCGAGCATATAATCGCCACAACCGACGCCGTAAGCGGCAGCCTCATCAAGATTGCCAAGAAAGAAAATATAAAGACTTTCTATATACCCGCCGGCGTTGGCGGAAGGTTCAGCGAACTTTGCCCCGTCGGGCTTCTTCCCGCCGCCGTTCTCGGCATAGACATCAAAGAACTTCTTAAAGGCGCGGCTTTCATGGACAGGGCCTGCCGCAAGGCGGACATAAGGTCCAACATGGCGCTCGCCTCGGCCGTAACGCAATACATAGCCATGCAAAGGGGCAAAAACATAAGCGTTATGATGCCATATGCCGACAGCTTAAGGCTTATTTCGGATTGGTACGCCCAGCTGTGGGCGGAGAGCCTCGGCAAGGCCGAAAACATCAAAGGCGAAAAGGTTTATGTAGGGCAAACCCCCGTTAAAGCGTTGGGCGTTACCGACCAGCACAGCCAGGTACAGCTTTACACCGAAGGCCCTTTCGACAAGGTTGTTACCTTTATCGGAGTGGACAGATACCGCGCCGAAGTTAAAATAAGCGAAGGCTGCGAGGACTTCCCCTCGGTTAACTTCCTCTGCGGGCATACCCTCAACGAACTTATCGCCAGCGAAATGGCTGCCACCGAGTACGCCCTCACAAAGAACAACCGCCTCAACCGCCGCATTACGCTTCCCGAGGTAAACGCCCACACGATAGGACAGCTTATGATGTTCTTTATGCTGGAAACGGCCTACGCGGGAGCTATGCTCGGCATAGACGCCTACAACCAGCCAGGCGTGGAGGAAGGCAAGAACGCCACATACGCCCTTCTCGGCAGGGCGGGCTACGAGGCCAAAGCTGCGGAACTCAACGCAAGGCCCGAAAAGAATCCCAAATACATAATCGAAGCACAATAAATCTTAAGGGCGGGTTATCCCGCCCGAAATTTATTGATAGGGTAAAATGATAAAGCTCGAATCCCTTACAATCAAATACATGTACGGCTCTACGGGCGCAAAGGATATTTCCCTGGAGTGCGCCCGGGGGGAGCGTATTGCCATTTTAGCGGGAGAGGAAGGCGGCAAGACCTCACTTCTTAAGTGTATAGCAGGCTTATATCCCGCTACGGGCGGCAGGGTTTATATCGACGGTGCCGACATAACCCGCAAAAAAATAAAAGAAAGGGATATCCTGCTTGTCCACACCGAAGGGGGTATAATTAAAACCCGCACGGTAAGGGCAAACCTCGAGCTGCCGCTAAAAATAAGAAAGTACCCCAAAGAAGAGCGGCAAATAATCGTCGGGGAAGCCGCAAAGAATTTCGGCATCCTGCCCATCCTAGACGATTACGGCTATAAGCTTTCGGACGACGACAAACTAAGGGTGGCGCTGGCTCGTACGGCTATAAGAACGCCCGCCGTTATTATGTTCGACGATGTTTTCAGGCTTGCCCCCCACGCTATAAGAAAGGCAATGTTTTTAGAGTACCTCCCAAAAATAAGGGCGCTCAGAAACTCTGCCGTGCTGTTTGCCACTACCTCATTAGAGGAGGCGCTGTCGGTGGGGGATAGGATTCTGGTAATGAACTTCGGCATAGCCGAGCAGCTCGGTACGCCCGGGGAGCTTAAGGAATATCCCGCCTCTGTCGCCGTGGACAAAATGATAAACCCCTACAAAAACAGGCTTACCGTAAGCGTCAGCGACGAAGGAAACGGCAGGTTTATAAGGATATTCAATAAATTATACAGGGTGCCTTGCCCGCCGTCTTACGCGGGCAGAGAGGTTATCTGCTCGTTTTCGGCGGTTGCCGAAGCGGGCGGAAGGCTTCCGATATCCGATTATTTCTACGACGGCGACGCCTTATATATCCGCTGCGGCGGCATCGTCGCCAGGGCGGGCGCGTACCCTTCAGACAGGTACGATATTAGCGTAGATATCGAAAGCATAAGGCTTTTTGATGTAGCTACCGAAAAAGCGTTGACTTTTTGATTTTTCGGAAATATAATAAAACTGACAAAAATATCCTGAATCGATGAGTGTATCTCGGAGAGTAAGCATATCATAATCTTTATGTAAATAGGGTTATTATGCCGCTTTCCGTGATTTTCGGGAAGCGGTTTTTATTTGGAGGTAAATATGAAAAGGGTAGGAGTGATAGGAATCGTCGTAAAAGGCAACCCCTCGGCGGGACTGGAAATCCAGAAGCTTCTTTCGGAGTATTCCGATATCATTATCGGAAGGATGGGCGTGCCCGACCGCGTTAACGGCATAAACGCCATAAGCGTGATAGTCGAGGGCGACAACGAAAAGCTTTCGGCTTTAACCGGAAAACTGGGCAGACTAAATAATGTAAGCGTAAAATCGGCCGTAACATCGGTAGAAATATAAGGAGAACGGATATGAAAAAACTATTTGTAGCAATTTTAATTGTGATAATCGCCGCGGCGGCGGTATTTACCTTTGCCGCCTGCAATAACGAAAAGGGAAGCATTAAGATTATAGTCCCGGACGGCGCGCCCGCCTTAGCGATCGCCAAGATGCTTAAGGACAAGCCTCAGTTCGATAAGTACGAAATAACCTACGAAATCGTGCCCGGGGCCGCTGAAATTTCGGCTAAAATCGCCAACGGCGAGGCGGATTTCGCCATAGCGCCCACAAACATCGCAGCAAACATCTACAACAAAGGTACCGACATCAGGATTATCTCGGCAAACACCTTCGGAAACCTTTACCTTGTGGGCACCGAGAGCGTAAGCGATTTGTCCGACCTCAAAGGCGAAGTAGTCTACAACATCGGCATGGGCGGCACCCCCGACCTTACCTTTAAGTATATCCTTAATCAAATGGGTATCGAATATTTCGCGAGTGATGTTGCCGACGAAACGGGAGCCAAGGTAGCCTTGCACTATGTTTCCAGCGGCGCCGAGCTTATACCCCTTCTCAAGACGGGCAACGCTAAGTTCGGCATACTGGGCGAACCCGCCGTTTCGCAGGCTCTTAAGAATGTAAGCGGCTCGATAAGGCTGTTTGCCATCCATGACCTTTGGGCGGATGTAACCGAGGGGCTGGACTACACCCAGGCCGTGTTTGTGGGGCGAAAGGACGCCATCGATAAATACGAGGGCATAGTAGAGTGGCTTTCGGACCTGCTTGATGAGAATGTAGACTGGATTGCCGCAAACCCCGCCGAAGCCCAAGCGGCGCTCGCGGATGCGGGTTCCACCCTCACCGTAGCCCTCAATAAGCAAATAATCAGGGCGTGTAACATCGGCTTTGTGCCCGCCAAATACGCAAAATCCGACATCAACGCTTATTTAACCGCTATGGCAAGCTTCAACGCGGCTGCCATAGGCGGCAAGATGCCCGAAGACACCATTTACTATCAATAAGATGAACAAAGCTAAGCTCAAAAGCATAATAGTACGGTTTTCGCCGCTTATTACCGTAGGGGTGTTTATACTCATATGGTATATAGCGGCGATTGCCGTCGATATAGAGCTTATCCTGCCACGCCCCGCCCTGGTATTCAAAGAGCTTCTGGCGCTTATATCCGGCAAAACCTTCTGGACGGCGGTAGGGGGCACGCTTTCGCGCTCGTTTACAGGCTTCGCGATATCCTTCGCCTTAGCTATGATTCTTGCCGTGGCGGGGTTCGCGATTAAGCCTATCCACAGGGCGTTTTCGCCCCTTGTTATCATATCGAGGGCAATCCCCACGATGTCGGTAATACTTTTGTCGCTGATATGGCTTACCTCGCAGACCAGCCCGATACTAATATCCTCGCTGATAATGTTCCCCATGTTTTACTCGGACTTTTATTCGGCGCTTAATAACATCGATAAAGGCGTTATCGATATGGCAAAGCTGTATAAAGTAGGGGCGAAGGATATTGTTACGAGGCTGTATATACCCAACATACTGCCTTCCGTACTCGATTCGGTCAGAAGCGGGATTTCCTTTAATGTTAAAATCGTTATCGCCGCCGAGGTGCTTGCCCAAACAAGGCAGAGCATGGGCATATCGATGCAGATATCCAGGGTTATGCTGGATACGGCGTCACTTCTCGCCTGGACGGCGGCGGCTGTCGCCATAAGCTACGCCTTGGAGCTTATTGTCGAGCTTATAAAGCGCTTCGCGGTTAAATGGAGGCGGGCATGAAAGACATAGTTTTGAAGGATGTTTCCAAAAGCTACGACGGGCTAACCGTTGTAGAAGGGTTTAACCTCACTTTGGAAGCGGGCAAAATTACCTGCCTTTTGGGTGTTTCGGGCGTGGGCAAAACCACAATCCTTAATATCATAGGCGGGCTTGCTGGTTCGCAGGGCAGCGTTTCGGGGGTACCCGAACGAATATCGTATATATTCCAGAACCCAACCCTTCTACCCAATATGACGGTTGAAGGAAACCTTGATTTTGTGCTCCGCTCTCAAATAAAGGACAAAGAAGAGCGCAAAAAGATAATCGCAGAAGCCATACAAAATGTCGGGCTTTCCGAATTCGCCAAAGCTTACCCTTACCAGCTTTCGGCGGGCATGGCGCAGAGGGTATCTATGGCGAGGGCGTTTGTGTACCCCTCCGAGCTTATCCTGATGGACGAGCCATTCCGGGGGCTGGATGTCGCCACCAAGGCAAGGCTTCTCGAGTATTTCCTCGCCCTGTGGCAAAAGAGTAAAAAAACCGTGCTGCTTGTCACGCACAACATAGACGAAGCCGTGCTTTTATCGGATAAAATTCTTGTTCTGGGCGGCCGCCCCGCCAGAATTTCGGCGGAATATTTCTTAAATTCGGACAAATTCGCCCGAAAACTTTCGGATAAGGACGCCGCCGAGGTGTTCGGCAAAATTTACGATTGGTTTGCCGCCGTAACGCCGAAATCTTGACTATTTTTCCATTTTACAGTATTATATACGGGATATGATTATTCTTGGCATAGACCCGGGCTACGCCACCGTGGGCTTTGGCGTTATAGAGGCAAAGTGCGGCAGATGCCGCCCCATAGCTTACGGAGCG
>DGDU01000054.1:0-14831 GCA_002385605.1 Christensenella sp. UBA3944 | reverse complement strand
CGTCGAAGAGCTGTTTTTTCAGGACAACCGCAAAACTGCCATCATGGTTGCCGAGGCGAGAGGGGTAGTCCTTTATGTGTCCGAAAAATCGGGCAAAAAGCTTTACGAATACACCCCGCTCCAAATAAAGCAGGCGCTTACGGGCTACGGCAGGGCGGATAAACAGCAGATTCAGCAAATGGTAAAGGTTCTCCTTTGCCTCGACAAAATCCCCAAGCCCGACGACGCCGCCGACGCTTTAGCCGTCGCCATTACCCATTCGCAAACAAACACCGCGCTCGGGCAGTTCGGGGTATAACAAAAGAGGTTATTATGCTGTCTTACATCAAAGGCATTCTTACAGGCGCCGAGGGAAGCACTGTCATAATAGAGGCGGGCGGCATCGGCTACGAGATTTTGGCTACAAACTCGGCAATCGTTAACCTTCCGCCCATCGGCAAAGAGGCAAAACTTTATGTTTTCTTAAGCGTAAAAGAGGACGGCATGAGCCTGTACGGTTTCAGGAGCCCCGAAGAAAAGAATATGTTCTCTAAGCTTACAACGGTTTCGGGCGTAGGCCCCAAGCTTGCAATGAGCATACTTTCGGGTATGGATCTATCCTCGCTTGCCCTTTGTATAATAACGGGCGACACCCGTTCGATTTCCAGGATAAAAGGCATAGGCAAAAAGACCGCAGAGCGCATTATCCTCGAGCTTAAAGAAAAGGTAGGGGAGGATAGCGCGGGGGTAGCCGCCGACGCCGTCGAGATACCCTCGGGGCAGGACAAAGACGCCATGGACGCCATAACCGCCCTTCGCGCGCTGGGTATATCCATGCAGGAAGCGAACAACGCCGTAAAGGCCGTCCGCGGGCGCTCCTCGACAATCGAAGAGCTTATCACCAACGCCCTTCGCAGCCTGAACGGATGAGGTACTTATGTTAGAGCAAGAAGAACGCATAGTTGCCCAAACAAGAATATCGCAGGACGACAGCGAAAATGTCCTTCGCCCACGGGTGATGTCCGACTATATCGGGCAGGAAAAGATAAAGCATAACCTCAATATCTTTATGACCTCCGCCCGCAAGAGGGGCGAGGCTTTGGACCATGTCCTTTTATACGGCCCGCCCGGGCTTGGCAAAACCACCCTAAGCCACATTATTGCCAACGAAATGAATGTGGATATAAGGGTAACCTCGGGCCCCGCCATCGAGAGGGCGGGCGACCTTGCCGCGATTCTTACCAGCCTTCAGCCCAATTCGATTTTGTTCATAGACGAAATACACCGCCTTAACCACACGGTGGAGGAAATCCTCTATCCCGCGATGGAGGACTTCGCCCTCGATATGGTGCTGGGCAAAGGGCCTTCGGCAAGGACAATAAGGCTCTCCCTTCCCAAATTCACCCTTATAGGCGCGACCACGAAAGCGGGTATGCTTTCTGCGCCCCTTCGCGACAGGTTCGGCGTTATATGCAGGCTGGAAATCTATAAGCCCGAAGAGCTTGCCATCATAATAAAGCGCTCGGCGGGCATACTTAATATAAATATCGAGCCCGAAGCGGCAATAGAGATAGCCCGAAGGTCGAGAGGCACGCCCCGTATCGCCAACAGGCTGCTAAGAAGGCTTCGCGACTTCGCCGAGTACGACGATTCGGACATTTTAACCTTAGAAATCGCCAAAAAAGGCTTAAGGCTTCTCGAGGTGGACTCGCTGGGCCTCGACAGGACGGATATAAACATTCTTAAAACTATAATAGAGAAATTCGACGGCGGTCCCGTGGGGCTGGAAACGCTTTCGGCATCTTCAGGCGAGGAAATCAACACAATTGAGGATGTTTACGAGCCTTACCTTTTGCAGCTCGGCTTTATATCGCGCACCCCGAGGGGAAGGGTATGCCTCCGCAGGGCTTACGAGCATCTGGGATACCCCATGCCCCAAAGAGAAAAAACTTTGATGGACTTATTTGATGACAACCAACCTTAAAAAATCAGATTTTTTTTACGACCTTCCCGAAGAGCTAATCGCCCAAACCCCCGCAACACCGAGGGATTCTTCCCGCCTGCTCTATTACAACAGGGCGGGGAAGGAAGTAAGGCACCTTGTTTTCAGGGATATAGTTAATATCCTTCAGAAGGGCGATTTGCTTGTTGTTAACAACACAAAGGTCATTCCTGCCCGCCTTGCCGCCTTCGACGACAAGGGCAGAGAGTACGAGGCGTTATTGCTCAAAAGGCTTAGCTACGACACCTGGGAAACCTTATTAAAACCCGCCAAAAAGGCTAAAATAGGCTCCCGTTTGGTTGTAAATGAGGAGCTTAACTTCGATATTCTGTCAATCGGACAAAACGGCGTAAGGGTAATTAAGTTTAACTTTAACGGCGTGTTCGAGGACATTTTATCCCGTGTCGGAAGCGTGCCTCTGCCGCCTTATATTACCGAGAAGCTGGAGGATAAGGAGCGTTACCAGACGGTATACGCCAAAACCGAAGGCTCTTCGGCGGCACCCACAGCCGGGCTTCATTTTACAAATGAACTTATAGAAACGCTAAAGCAAAAGGGCGTGGAGTTCGTCGAGGTACTCCTTCATGTCGGGCTGGGCACCTTCCGCCCCGTCAAAGAGGAGAATATCGCAAACCATGTTATGCACAGCGAGTATTACAGCGTTTCGCCCGGGGCTGCCGAAAAAATAAACGCCGCCAAGCGCGACGGAAGAAGGGTGATAGCCGTGGGGACAACATCGGTTAGGACGCTCGAGAGCGTAACCGACCCGGGCGGCGTGGTACAAGCGGGAAGCGGCGAAACGGATATTTTCATTTATCCTCCGTATAAGTTCAAGGCCGTGGACGGCATTATAACAAACTTCCACCTTCCCGAAAGCACTTTAATTATGCTTGTTTCGGCGTTCGCGGGGCGGGAAACAACTTTGGGTTTGTACCGAATGGCGGTAGAGGAAAGATACAGGTTTTTCAGCTTCGGCGACGCTATGCTCATTCTGTGATAATCCCGTAAATAAAGGCAAAAATCCAATATATAGAATAAATTAATCGCGGCAAGAGGTTAAGATGTACAAGTATGAGGTTCTAAAGGTCTGCAAACAGTCGGGGGCGAGGATAGGGCGGTTTACCACCCCGCACGGCGTTATAGAAACGCCTGTCTTTATGCCCGTGGGCACAAACGCCACGGTAAAGGCGCTTTCGCCCGAGGAGCTTAAAGAGCTGGGCAGCCAGATAATTTTGTCTAACACATATCATTTATTTTTGCGCCCCGGTGAGGATATCGTAAAGAAAGCGGGCGGGCTTCACAAGTTTATGAACTGGGACAGGCCCATTCTTACAGACAGCGGCGGCTTTCAGGTCTTTTCGCTTGCCAAGCTTCGCAGGATTACCGAGGACGGAGTTGCCTTCAACAGCCATATAGACGGAAGCGAAAAGTTCATATCCCCCGAAAAATCCATCGAGATTCAGCAAGCTTTGGGCAGCGACATAATGATGGCGTTTGACTGGTGCAGCGAGATAGGGGCGTCTTACGAAAAAAGCCGCGAGGCTATGGAAAGAACGCTCGCATGGCTGGACCGCTGCCACAAAAAGGCGCAGGAAACGCCGCGCCAGATACTCTTCCCCATAATACAAGGCAATATTTTTGCCGATTTAAGGATAGAAAGCGCCAAAAGGACGATTCCTTACGCTCGCTGCGGCATAGCGGTCGGCGGGCTTTCTGTCGGTGAGCCCAAGCACAAAATGTATGAGATGCTTGATGCCCTCCGCCCGTATTACCCCGAGGATATGCCCCGCTATCTTATGGGTGTTGGCTCTGCCGACTGCATAGTCGAGGGCGTCATTCGCGGCATAGATATGTTCGACTGCGTCCTGCCCACAAGGATAGCTCGTAACGGCACGGCTTTAACTTTTGAGGGCGACCTCACCATACGCAACGCCACATTCAAAGAGGATTTTACCCCCATAGAAGATGGCTGCGACTGCTACGCCTGCCGCAATTACACCCGCGCGTATATAAGGCACCTTGTAAACGCCGACGAGATTCTTGGGGCAAGGCTTCTTTCGATGCACAACATACGCTTCCTGCACCGCCTGACCGCACAGATAAAGCAAGCGATCATAGAGGACAGGCTTCTTGACTTCCGCGACGAGGTTATACCCAAGCTTAAAATAAGGGGGCAGGCATAAGGCACGCATATTTCTTTGTGTTAAACCTTCAAAAACGCATAAAATAACCTTGTTTACAAAATTTGGAAAGAATGCTTGCAAACAGGTTATAATAATGTTAATATAGTAAACATAAAGAACAAGGAGTTAACAATATGAGTTTCATTTTGGCTCAAACAGCAGCAAGCGGCTGGTATATGTACGCTATATTGGGCGGGTTCTTCGTCCTCATGATAGTGATGACCGTTATCCCCCAGCGCAAACAGAAAAAGAAAATGCAGGAAATGATGTCCAGTATTACTATTGGCGATAAAATAATGACAATAGGCGGCTTTGTCGGTACGATAGTCGAAGTAAACGAGGACGCAGGCAGATATATCATCAATATCGGCACCGAGGAAGCGCCCGTAAATGTAACGATAGTCAAAAACGCCGTAAGGAGCAAGCTGTAATTTAGCTTGGTTTCTATTTCCTAATTTATGACTAAAAAAAGAAGCACATCGTGCTTCTTTTTTCTTTAAAGAGCGGTTTTTATAGAAAATATTATTTCTTTCTGAAGTTTACCGCTATTATGCCCGAGAGCACGCCCGCCGCAAGCCCCGAAACGATGTCTATGTAGTTGATGCTCGAGCCGTCCAGCGTCTTGTTTAGGATAAGGAATATAAATATCGAAAGCAACGAATACAAGAGGCCTATCGTCCCGCCTTTTATGGCGCCCTTTACCTTTTCCTTAATGCCGAAAATGCAGCCTAAGAGAATACTTAAGATTTTTAGTACCTGGTTTATGGGCAGGATAACCTCGTTGCCCACCGTCGTCAGCTTGCATATAAGGGCAAGGATAAGTACGCCTAGCAGAGAAATCACTGCGGCCAGCAGGGTGCCTCTGATAATATCGAAAATTGTTGTCTTGTTTATTGATAACGATTTGGCTTTCAGGGGTTTGGTTTTCATCGGGGATACCTCCGTATTAATATCATTAATACTATATTTGCCCCCCGCAAAAATTATGTCAGTACGGACATTAGAAGGCTTGCTAAAATTTTCATATTAATATATAATAAAAAAAACTAATTATCTGTGAGGTTACCATGAGGCATATCGCGACAGTAGTAAAAAAGATCCTTGTTAAAGACCACAAGACCGGCTGCGGAGAGTGCGTCGCAAGCTGCCAATCCGCCTGCAAAACCAGCTGCACGGTAGGCAACCAGTCCTGCGTTAACAAAGACGAAAGAATTAATATTAAAGTTAAAGACCAAAAGTAAGCCTTCTAAGTGATACATACATTCAGCTATAAATACAAGGGCACGCCCTTTTATTTTTTGTGGGATATCGAAAGCGGTAGTCTGCACAATGTGGACTATGCCGCTTTTTTGCGTGCCAAAAACTGCTTCGGGCTTGAACTAAGCGGCCCCGAAAAAGAGGATCTCGCCGCGATAGGCCCTAAGGAGCTTGCCGATATCGACGCAGAACTCGACGCCCTGATAGCCGAAGGCTCGCTTGATGCCCCCAAACCGAAAGGGGAATTCAGGAAAAACGCCTCGCTTGTAAAGGCGCTTTGCCTTCACATCTGCCACGACTGCAATATGCGGTGCGACTACTGCTTCGCGGGAGGCGGCACTTACCACACCCAAACGGAGTATATGTCCGCCGAGGTGGGCAAGCAGGCGATAGATTTCCTCATTAAAAACAGCGGGGGAAGGAGAAATCTTGAAGCCGACTTTTTCGGAGGCGAGCCTCTTCTCAATCTCGACACGGTTAAAGAAATTGTCGAATACGCCAAAATAAGAGGGGAGGAGGAAGGCAAAAACATAACCTTCACCCTTACCACAAACTGCCTTGCCCTCAATAAGGAAGCCGCCGTGTATCTCAACGAGAACATGGAGAATGTCGTGCTTAGCTTAGACGGCAGGAAGGCTACCCACAACGCCGTGCGCCACGCCAAAAACGATAAGGACATCTACGACATAATTGTCAAAAACGCCGTCGATTTCAGAAAAATACGCGGCGGCAAGCGCTATTATGTGCGGGGCACCTTTACGGCGGCAAATCTCGATTTCGCCGACGACATCTTCGCGCTTAACGACCTCGGATTCGACCAGATTTCCATCGAGCCCGTTGTGCTTCCCGACAGCCACCCCCTGGCCATAAGGGAAGAACAGGTAGAGGAAATAAAGAAAGAATACGAGCGCCTCGCCGAGGGCTATATCGACCGCCGCAAGACAGACAAATGGTTCAACTTTTTCCATTTTATGATAGACCTCGAGCACGGCCCCTGCGTAAACAAGAGGCTTACGGGCTGCGGCGCGGGCACCGAATACATGGCGGTAAGCCCAACTGGCGACCTATATCCCTGCCATCAGTTTGTTGGCGAAAAGGATTACTATATAGGAAATGTAAAAGAGGGTATAATTAATCCCGAGGTAAGAGAGCGCTTCGCGTCCATTTCGGTATTGGGTAAAGAATACTGCTCCGACTGCCCCGCCAAATACTACTGCGGCGGCGGGTGCGCGGCGAACGCCAAAAACTTCAGCGGCAGGCTGGACGGGCAATATAAGATAGGGTGCGAACTTCTCAAAAAGAGGCTGGAGCTAAGCCTTGCAATAGCCTATATCGAAGCCCTTAACGAAGCGCGGCCCCAGTAATCTCGAGCGGGCGTATGTTTTGCTTTATCAAAGGTAATATTTATACGCGCTGAGGCAAATTTCGATAAAAAATTAGTAATCAGATTATTGACTATATATTATAAAACCTATATAATTTATAGGACTAATCCATTGGAGGCACTCTGGTGAGCCAAACAAAAGCCATAGTCATTTTAGTAATTTTACTTCTAATTACTATAACCGGAGCCCTGTTCATCTTCCCGCTTAACGGTGAAGATTCGTTTCGCATAGGCAACAGCAACTACGACTTCTACTGGATTTCAAAGGGCATCAAGCTTGGCCTCGACCTCGAGGGCGGCATGTACGCCATTTACGAAGCCGATACCTCCCAGTTCGACAAGAAGGAAGACGCCGACCGCGCCATAGAAGGCACAATGGCGAACCTTCAGAACCTGCTGTTCTCTAAAGGCTACACCGAAGCCAGCGTAACAAAACAGGGCGACAAGAGCATTCGCGTCGAGATACCGGCGGTAGAAGATACCGAGCAACTTATTGCCCTCATCGGCGAGCCCGCTAAGCTCGAGTTCAAGGACCCGGACGGCAAGGTTGTCATAAGAGGCACAAGCCATCTTGAGGACGCGAGCGCCATATATTACGAAGGCTACTACGCAGTAAGCCTTAAGTTCAACGCGGCGGGCACCAAGGCGTTTGCCGACGCTACCTCCGCCAATGTTGGCAAAAAGATAGGCATCTACATCAACGACAAGCTAATAATAGAGCCCACCGTAAACACCGCGATAACCGACGGAAACGCCATTATCACCGGTAACTACACCTACGAGCAGGCCAACCAGCTTGCAGTTCAGCTCAAGGCGGGCTCCTTCGAAGTTTTGCTCGCTTCCAAACAAGTTTCTACCATCTCCCCGACGCTCGGCCAAAACGCCCTTAAGATGGGTGTGTTCGCCGGCGCTCTCGGCCTCGGCATAATACTCATCGCCCTCCTTATCCTTTACAGAGGTTTGGGTATCGCCGCCGACTTGTCCCTTATGATCTACACCGTAATACTTATGTACCTTCTCGCCATTGTGCCCTGGGTACAGCTCACACTCCCCGGCATCGCGGGCGTCATCCTCAGCATAGGTATGGCGGTAGACGCAAATGTAATTATCTTCGAGCGTATTAAGCACGAAAGGCGCAATAACAAAGCCATCGCTTCTTCGGTAGTTACGGGCTTCAAGAAATCGCTTACGGCAATTATAGACGGCAATGTTACTACAATCCTCGGCGCCATCGTTATGCTTATATTCGGATCGACGGCAATCCAGAGCTTCGCCATAACGCTGTTTATCGGTATTATCGTTTCGATGTTCTGCGCCCTTGTGGTAACAAGACTGTTAATCAAAATCTCGCTTTCCTTCAACGACACAAGCGATATGTTCTATGGCCTTAAAGTAAAGGGGGTAGACGCAAATGAAGCTTAAGAAAAACCTTGGATTGTGGCAGCTTCCCGTATTCCAGAACGCTTATTACTGGTTCATACTCCCCCTCGCGATAGTCTTTATCGCGCTTATATGCGGGCTAATCTATAACTCGTCGGGTAACCGCTTCAGCGGCTTCGCCAATGTAGGTATCGACTTCGCCGGCGGCACCGTGCTTACCGTCGAGGTAAACGGCGTGGGCTTCATAGACGGCGGCAACTACGACAAAAACCTCGCCATTATAGAAGAAATCGTCGAAAAACACGGCGCCAAGATAAGTTCCTCACAGACCGGCGGTTCCAACTCTATAATCGTGCGCTATAAGAACGAGGTTGTTATAGACGGCGAAGCTCACGACTACAACAGCGCCGCCAACACCGAAAAGATGATAGCCGTTAATGACGCGATAACCTCCGAATTGGAAACAAAATTCAAAAGCGAGTATAGTAACGCAGAAGTTAACGCCAATGTCGAAATGATTAACGCCACCGCAAGCAAAGAGCTTATCAATAAGGCCCTCCTTTCGGTAAGCATTGCGCTTGTTCTGATGCTGATATACATTGTTATCCGATTCGACTTTTACAGCGGTATAGCGGCAATCTGCGCAGAGTTTCACGATATCCTTATGCTGCTTGCTTTGGTTGTCATCTTCCGCGTGCAGATAAACTCGAGCCTTATCGCGGGCATTATCACAATCGTGTCTTACTGCATTAACAATACGATAGTTATATTCGACAGGGTTCGCGAAGAGGTCAAACCTTATAAGCAAAACAGGGCCAGGATCGATGTGCGCGCTATAGTAAACACATCTGTTACGAACACATTAACGCGTACTTTTTACAGCAGCGTAAGTACCTTGCTAACAATAGTCATATTGGCAGCCTGCGGCGTGCCCGCGTTAACCGAGTTCGCTCTGCCCATCATATTCGGTCTGTTAGCCGGCTTCTACTCCTCCAACTTTATCGCTCCCTCGATCTGGGGCCTGCTGATGAACGCAAAGCAGAACGCCGAGCGCAAAGCGAACAAAAGTAAAAAGTACGCCAAGGCAAGATAACAATCGAACAAAAAGGGGCATGCGGCTGATATGCCCCTTTTTTCATACAAAAAAACAAACGGATACGGAATGGACAGGAATTTTACCGACATACGGAATACATACGGCGGGCTTTCGGCGCTTCCCGAGGAGCTCCGTGCCATCCTGCGCGCTCGCGGCATAGACACCGACGATAAGGCCAGGGTCTTTTTGTATCCCGCGGCGGAAGATCTCGCCTCGCCGTATATTTTAGACGGCGCCGCCGAGGCGGTTCAAATAATTAACAGCCACATAGCTAAAGGCAGCAGGATAACCGTGTTTGGCGATTACGACTGCGATGGTATAGGCGCCGCGGCCATTCTTTACCTTACCTTAAAGGATATGGGCGCCGATATAAGCGTCTTTATTCCGGCGAGGCTGGAGGACGGATACGGGCTGTCGCAGGCAACCCTCGAGAAGGTAATAGAGAAAAACTCCCCGAACCTGATAATCACCGTTGACTGCGGCATAAGCTCGCCCGACGAGATAAAATACGCCAAAAATAGCGGCATAGATGTAATAATTACCGACCACCACGAGCCTCAAAGCGTAGTGCCCGACTGTTGCGTCATAAACCCTAAACTGCAAAAGGGCGTATGCGAGTATTGCGGCGCGGGAGTCGTGTTCAAACTTGTGGAAGCTCTAAAAGGCAGGCAATACGCCCTGCAATATATTGATATCTGCGCCATCTCCACCATCGCCGACCTTGTGCCTCTCAAGGGCGAAAACCGCATTATAGCCAGGTTAGGGCTCGAGAAGCTATCCTCTCTAAACCCCCGCCCCGGCATAAAGGCATTATTTAATGTCGCGGGTATGAGGGCATACGGGCAGAAGCTTACTTCTTACGATGTAGCCTTCAAGATAGCGCCCCGCCTGAACGCTTCGGGCAGGCTCTCAAACGCCGAAAAATCTTTCAAGCTGCTTGTCGAAACAGACCCCACCCTTCTTTCGCTAATAGCCAATGAGCTTGAGGCCGAAAACAGGCAAAGGCAGGAGCTTTGCCAGCAGACCATAGACGAAGCCAAAGAAATGCTAAAATCCTACGACCTTATTAACAACAGGGTGATAGTGCTATGCAAAGACAGCTGGGAAGGCGGCGTAATAGGCATAGCGGCGGCAAAACTCGCCCAGGACTACTACAGGCCCACAATACTGTTTACGCGCCGGGAAGGCATACTTAAAGGCTCCTGCCGCAGTATATCGGGTATAAGCATATACGATGTCCTTAACGCCTGTAAGGATAAGATAGACCGTTTCGGCGGGCACAGCATGGCGGCCGGGCTTAGCATTCTTCCCGAAAAGCTGGAGGAATTCACGGCGGCGGTCAACGATTATGTAGCCAAAACTTACCCCGACAGCTTATTTTTCGATTACACTCATTACGATATCGAAATCGATATCAAGAAGGTAAACGCGGTTTTTGCCCGCGCTTTAAGCTGCTTCGAGCCTTACGGCTGCGAAAACCCCATGCCCACCTTCATGTACAGGGCAAAGGCTGTGCCGTTCAAGAGGATAGGGGTGTATAACCATATCAAATACGCCGCCAACAAAGAGTGCGAGCTTGTGGCTTTCAATTATTTCGACAGGGCCGACATCCTGGTTTCGGAAATGGAAAAGCGCCTTTTCTTTACCGTCGAGTACGAGATATTCCGAAACGACGAAAAAGCCAAGTGCTACCTTAAAGCCTTTACAATCGAAAACATAGCCCCCAAAGAGGAAGCAATGCTTTTGGATTACCTGAGGGCTCTGCTTCCCGAAAACAGGCTTAGCCCCAAAAAGGCGGTATGCAAGCCCTCGGCTCTGTACGGGCACCTTATTGTTACATACGACAAGCATACCTTCGACAGCCTTTGCCAAAGGTATCCCTCATACAAGAGGGCGTACCGATATCTGGACACCTCAAACCCGTACAATACCGTTTTGCTGTCGCCCGCGGGCGATATAAACACCGACAATTATTGCGTTGTCGAGGTATACGACGACATTTACGGCGAGGTAGCGGCTGCGTCGGTTACCGATTCGCAAAGCCCTTGCCTTAAATTCGATATCGACATCGCTAAGCCCGACATCAACTGTGTAAGGGAGATATATCTCTTTCTGCTAACCTCCCAAAACGGGCAAAAATACTTCGGGGCCGACGACCTTTACAACAGGTTCATAGCCGCGGGATACGCCAGAAGCCGCCTGACTTTCGAACTTTCCTGCCTGGCGCTTAGGGAAATGAAGTTGTTATCTTTCAATAATAATAGTATAATAGTCAATAAACACAAGGCGGATATCGCCAAGTCGAGAGTTCTTAACTCGTTGGAGAGGATATGCAGGCTTTCCTGAGCAAAATTAAAGGGATATTTAAGGAAGAGGAATTCCAGTTCATAAAATACGCGCTGGAATATTCTGCCGATGCCCACAAAGGCCAGGCGAGGGCCTCGGGAGAGCCTTACATTGCCCATCCCATCCATGTCGCCGAAATCCTTCTGGATCTCGGTATGGACGCCTCGACCATAGTTTCGGCGCTTCTGCACGATGTGCTGGAAGACACCGCCTGCACCGAAGAAGAGCTCAAAAAGAAATTCGGCGAAGAAATCTACCTTCTCGTTTCGGGTGTTACCAAGCTCAGCAAAATAAAGTTTACCTCGCAGGAGGAAGAACAGGCCGAAAACTACCGCAAGATGTTTTTTGCCATCGCGCAGGATGTCAGGGTACTGTTTATAAAGCTTGCCGACAGGCTGCACAATATGCGCACCCTCGACGCGCTTCCCGAGGAAAAAAGGCTTAGGATAGCCCGCGAAACTCTGGACCTTTACGCCCCTTTGGCAGGAAGGCTTGGTATCGCAAACATCAAGAGCGAGCTTGAAGACCTCTCGATGAAGCACCTTTACCCCGAGGAATACAAGGAAGTCGTAAAGGCAATAGAATCGAGAATTGGCGAGAGCATGGGCTTTGTCATGCGCATCGCCAACGAAATAGAAATCCAACTAAACGAGCTTGGCATAAACGGCGAAGTTAAGGGCCGGCAAAAACATTATTACAGCATTTTCAAAAAAATGCGCAACCAAAACAAGACCATAGACCAGATTTACGACATTATCGCCGTGCGCGTAATAGTCGAAACGGTAAGGGAATGTTATACAGTCCTTGGAATAATCCACTCTAAATGGAAGCCAATCCCCGGCAGGTTCAAAGACTACATCGCCATGCCCAAGCCCAACCTCTACCAGTCCTTGCACACGACGGTAATAACCAACTTCGGTCAGATTTTCGAGATACAGATAAGGACATACGAAATGAACCGTATCGCCGAATACGGTATAGCCGCCCATTGGAAATACAAAGAGGGCAGGTCGGACAAGCAGCTGTCGGAGTTCGACGAAAAACTCGGCTGGATAAAAGAGGTTATGGAAGTAGAGCGGGATGTAAAAGACAGCCGCGAATTCCTCAATACCCTTAAACTCGATGTCCTTTCGCACGAAATATATGTCTTTACCCCCAAAGGTATGGTTCTTAACCTTCCCAAAGGCGCTACCTGTGTAGACTTTGCGTATAAGGTCCACAGCCAGGTAGGTAACAAATGCACTGGCGCAAAAATTAACGGAAAGATCGTGCCCCTCAGCACCCAGCTTCAGACGGGCGATGTTGTCGAGGTTCTTACCTCGGGCTCGTCTAAAGGCCCCAGCCGCGACTGGCTAAAGTTTGTCATAACGCCTACGGCAAAGAATAAGATAAGGGCGTTTTTCAAGAAAGAGCTTCAGGGCGAGAATATCCGCCTCGGTAAAGATATGCTGGAGCGTGACGCCAGAAGAAGGGGATATCAGCTTGCCGACCTTATCGAAAACTCCGAAGTGCTGGACAAAATCTTTTTCCGCTACAGCCTTTCGTCGCTGGACGATATGTACGCTTCAGTTGGCTACGGCGGGCTTACCCCCAACCAGATTCTTGTAAAGCTAATAGACGCCTACAAGAAAGAGCAGGCCCTGCACCAGTCACAATGGCAGGGCAAGATATCTCCCGTAGAAGAGGTTTCGGGCTCCAAGAAACCTCACAGCGGTATCCTAATTGAGGGCTTCGGCGACTTTGCCATCAAGATAGCCAGGTGCTGCCACCCCGTTCCCGGCGACCCCATTGTAGGGTATGCGGCCAGAGGCACGGGCGTGTCCGTGCACAGGGCGGACTGCCCCAATGTGCGCAATATGGAAAAGGAAAGGCTTATGAGCGCGAGATGGGCAGCCACCGAGGACAACAAGTTCGTTGCCCGCCTTAAGATAACGGCGATAGACAAAGCGGGGCTTCTTAACCAGGTTATAGCCTTGCTGGCGCAGCAGGGCATATCCATCACATTGGTGGAGGCGCACGCCAAGAGCAAGGGTAACGCCACAATCAACCTGGGCATTAAGGTAAAGAGCACCGAAGAGCTGGATTTCATTATAAAAAAGATACAGAATATAGAGGATATCTTAAGCGTATCCAGAAGCAATTAAGGGCACATCTATGAGTAAAGCCGTCAAAATTATTAAGTATGCTTTATTTTATCTTGTTCAGTTCACATGGGGTCTGCCCCAGAACATCCTCGGGCTTTGCATGCTAATAAAGCACCGCAAATGCAAGAAGGAATTTTATCACGGAAGCCTCATAATATATCATAACGGGAATTGGGGCGGGGTGTCGCTCGGGATGTTTATAATCATTAGGGGTAACGCCGACGAAAATTGGATACACGAAGCAAAGATTCACGAATACGGCCACACAATACAATCGCTTATCCTCGGGCCGCTTTACCTGTTTGTGATAGGTATACCTTCGTCGTCGATGTACAGGGCCACCCGCAAAATCATCTACGGGTATGTCGGCGAGTACTATTATTTCTACCCCGAAGCCTGGGCAAACACCCTCGGGCAACGGGCTACGGGCGAAAGAATGAGGCTCAACCAATAAGGGCGAATAGAAGCCGTAATTCCGACCATCATAATAATGCCTGCTGTTTTAGATTGCGCCCGAAAGTTATAAGATTTTGGGTAAAATCCGCCAAAAACGGCAAAAATCGTAAGGTTTTGCGCGCGCGTTAGATAGCATAAAATTGTCTATAAAATTTTTCTAAATCCGCCGCAAAATCGTTGACATATTTTATAAGATAGGTTATATTATTAAAGTCGCAAAGCGATATGGTTGCCCGACGGGGTGTGGCGCAGTTTGGTAGCGCACTTGGTTTGGGACCAAGGTGTCGGGAGTTCAAATCTCTTCACCCCGACCAAAATGATTTGTAGAGTGTACGAGGGCCTTTAGCTCAGTTGGTTAGAGCGGTCGGCTCATAACCGATTGGTCCGCGGTTCGAGTCCGTGAAGGCCCACCAACAAATCAATAAATTAGGCGGCGACATATCATGGTCCGGTAGTTCAGTCGGTTAGAACGCTAGCCTGTCACGCTAGATGCCGAGGGTTCGAGTCCCTTCCGGGTCGCCATTAGCCTCGGTAGCTCAGTCGGTAGAGCAGTGGATTGAAAATCCTCGTGTCGGTGGTTCGATTCCTGTCTCTTATACACATC
>DGDU01000037.1:8142-26477 GCA_002385605.1 Christensenella sp. UBA3944 | reverse complement strand
GGGATTCTGGTGAGGTATTTCAGCGTCGAGAGAATCCGCGATTACATCCGCGTGTCGATAGGAAGCGACAAGGAAATGGATACTTTTATGGAGAAAATCCGCAAAATACTGCAAGGAGCAAATCAATGAGAAGCGCTCGGATTAGCCGAAAGACAAAGGAAACGGATATCGCCCTTTCGCTGAATGTGGACGGAAAGGGCGTGGCGGAGATTTGCACGGGGTGCGGTTTTTTTGACCACATGCTCGAGCTTTTTGCCGCGCACTCGAGGTTTGACCTGAAGATTGAGTGCAAGGGCGACCTTGAAGTGGACTGCCACCACACGGTGGAGGACACCGCCATCGTTCTGGGCGACGCGCTTAAGCAGGCTCTGGGCGAAAAAAAGGGCATATACCGCTACGGAAGCTTTATTCTGCCCATGGACGAGGCTCTTGTGATGGTCGCGCTGGATATAAGCGGCAGGGGGTATTTGAATTACAATGTCGCCATCGCCGCCGAAAAGGTGGGGGACTTCGATACCGAACTGGGAGAGGAGTTCATGAGGGCTTTTTCTAGGGTTGCGGGCATCACCCTGCACATCGAGCAGCTTGAGGGAAACAACGCCCACCACATTCTTGAGGCAATATTTAAGGGCGTGGCGAGGGCTTTGAGGCAGGCCACAGCCATAGACCCCGCGGCGAGGGATGAGATACCGTCTACAAAAGGAGTGCTATGATCGCGGTTGTGGATTACGGCGTAGGCAACCTGTTTTCGCTTACGGCATCGCTTAAGCATCTAGGGCTTGAAAATAAGGTTACCGCCGACGAGAAGGAAATAAAAAAAGCTTCGCATATAATTCTGCCCGGAGTGGGCGCCTTTGCCGACGCTTACAAAAAGCTGGAGGAATCGGGGCTTGCCGATCTTATAAAAGAGGAAGCGGCGGCGGGAAAGCCGCTTTTGGGCATATGTCTTGGAATGCAGATGTTGTTTGACAAAAGCTACGAGTACGGCGAGCATAAAGGCCTGGGGCTTATAAAGGGCGAAATTTGCCCCATCAAGGACGACTTAAAAGAGCCTTTGAAGGTGCCGCATATGGGCTGGAACGCTTTGAAAATAGTGAGAGAGAGCCCGCTGCTTAAGTATACCAAGGAAGGCGAATTTGTGTATTTTGTGCATTCCTATTACGCCAAAAACTGCCCCGAAGCCGTTATCGCTACCTCCGAGTACGAGATAGACATTACGGCGGCGGTAGATAGAGGAAATGTTTTCGGCACGCAGTTTCATCCCGAAAAAAGCGGAGAGGTGGGGCTTAAAATGCTTAAGGCCTTTGCCGAGGCGGGGAGGTAGTTATGGAGATATTTCCCGCGATAGACATTCTTGATGGCAAGGCCGTGCGCCTCACAAGAGGCGATTATAACCAAAGCGAGGTGTTTGCTCAAAACCCCGTTGAGGTACTAAAGGCGTTCAAAGAAAAAGGCGCTGCTAACCTGCATGTGGTGGATCTGGACGGCGCCCGTGACGGCACCCTGGCGAACTTCCCGACTATAGAGGCGCTTGCCAAAGAGGGCGGCGTTTTTATTCAGGTGGGCGGCGGCATCCGCGACGAGGACAGGATAAAAAAGTATCTTGATTTGGGTGCGGGCAGGGTAATACTCGGTACAGTCGCCGTTACCAATTTTGATTTCGCGGCAAAGATGGCGGCAAGGTACAAAGGCAAAATCGCAGTGGGCGTGGATGCTAAAGGCGGGTTAGCGGCAACAGAAGGGTGGAAAAATGTTACCCAAATTAACTCTTTTGAGTTTTGCGCGAGGCTTGCCGGCGCGGGCATCAATACCGTCATATATACGGACATCGCTACCGACGGGGCTATGGCGGGCACGAATCTTGGGGCGTTCGAACGCCTGAAAGAGATTAAGGATTTGAATGTTATAGCCTCGGGCGGGATTTCGTCGGAAGAGGAAATAAAGACATTAAGGGATATGGGCGTTTACGGGGCAATCCTCGGCAAGGCGCTGTATAAAGGGAAAATCGATCTCGGGCGAGCGGTAAGAATAGGGAAAGGAGAGCTGTAATGATTACCAAGAGGATTATCCCCTGTCTGGATGTAAGAAACGGCAGGGTGGTAAAAGGCGTGAACTTCGAGGGCATAAGGGATGTAGAGGACCCCGTCGGGCTTGCCCGCTTTTATAACGAAAGCGGCGCCGACGAGCTGGTATTTTACGACATCACCGCGTCCTTCGAGGGCAGGGCGCTCTTTTACGATGTCCTTAAGGATGTGGCGGGGCAGATTTTTATCCCGCTGACTGTGGGCGGGGCTATAGGAAGCCTCGCCGATTTCGACAGGGCACTAAAATGCGGTGCCGACAAGGTGAGCGTAAACACGGGCGCCATAAAAAACCCAAGCCTTATTAGCGAAGCCGCCAAGAAGTACGGCAGCCAGTGCGTAGTGCTTTCGATGGATGTCAAGAGGGTGGACGGAAGGTTTACGGTGTTCGCTAAGGGCGGCAGAGAAAATACGGGAATAGACGCTTTGGAATGGGCTAAGCGCGGCGAAGAGCTGGGAGCGGGCGAGCTGGTTGTGAACAGCATAGACACCGACGGCGTGAGAAATGGCTTCGACCTCGAGATGCTTGAGGCTATAGGCGAAGTCGTGTCTGTGCCTATAATCGCTTCGGGCGGCGCGGGATGCGCCGAGCATTTTGTTACACTGTTCAAGAGCCTGCCAAAGGTGGACGCGGGGCTTGCCGCATCCATCTTCCACCTTAAAGAATTGGGCATACAAGCATTAAAGCATACATTGAAGCAAAACGGCATCCCTTCGAGGATAATTTAGGAGAATATTATGAAAATCGAAGACCTTAAATTCGGAAACGACGGGCTTATACCCGCAATAGTGCAGGATTATTACACCAAAGAGGTGTTAACTTTGGCGTACATGAGCGCCGAGAGCCTAAAAATAAGCCTCGAAGAGGGCAAAACCTGCTTTTACAGCCGCTCGCGCAAAAAATTGTGGAGAAAGGGCGAAACCTCGGGAAACTACCAGCACATAGTATCTATTAAGGCAGATTGCGACCTTGACGCGCTGGTGATAGAGGTAGTTAAAGACGGCCCTGCCTGCCATCTGGGTACCGAAAGCTGCTTCGGCCAAGGCTTGTACCAAAGCGAGGAATTCAAGGAGTTTTCTTATAAACAGCTTTTTGAAACCATAGAGGGCCGCAAAACTAACCCTAAGGAAGGCTCTTACACGACCTACCTTTTCGATAAGGGGTTGGATAAGATATTAAAGAAAGTCGGCGAAGAGTGCGCCGAGGTCATAATAGCCGCAAAAGGCGGCAGCAAAGCCGAAACGATATACGAAATAGCCGACCTCGCTTACCATACAATGGTGCTTATGGTTCAAGCCGGCATCGAGCCCAAAGAAATCTTTACCGAACTCGCCCGCCGTCATGTGATAGACAAAAAGGTTAAGCAAGAGCACCGGCATGACCACGATTTCTTACAATAGAGAAGGCAATCGCAAACATATCGTTATAATGTAAATTGTATAAGAGCCTTACACCTTCCTTCTTGCCATGCCTTAATAAATTGAATATTTCCTTTAACGATCCCACTTGATTCATATAAAAACTATAACATTATTAAATTAAAATTTCAATATGTTCTTTTAATTAAAAAAACCGCCCCGGTTGGGGCGGTTTGGAAGGGGGAGGGATGAGGTTATTTGTTTTGGAGCTTTCTGACTTCCGCCAACACCTCCTCCTCGGTCATGGGGACAAAGGGGTGCCGGTTGAATTTCTCTTTGCATAGTTTGTATACGGCGCGGTTGTAGGGGATATCCATGCCGTAGCGGTCGCCGAGGCTTACGAATTCGCCGATGAGCGATTCGAGTTCGCTTTCGCCAGACTTGCGCTGTATGATGTCCTGCGCCATGCTGCTTAGCACCATTTTGGCGAGGTTTTTCTTGAACATTCCATCGGTTATGAAGTTGGGAAGGGTGGCGCTGGCTTTGATTTTGGCCCATGTGGGCATGGTGTGCGCCTTGTATTCCTTTACGCCCATTTTCTTTAGGATTTTGACGCCCTCGTACATCGAGTTGGTGAGGATTTCCTTGAAGGCGTGAAGGTTTGTTATGTCGCGGTAGCCCATGCCTACCAAAGTGGTGAAGGAGTTTGTGAGGTTTATAACCATCTTGCAGTACGCCGCGTCGGTTATCCTGTCGGTGATAATGGTTTCGACGCCTTTGTTGAAGAGTTCGGCGATGGCCTTAAGTTCGGCCTGCATACCGTTGTCGAGGGTGCCGATTACGAATGGGCCGCGGTTTTGGTAGCCTACGATACCGATTTCGTCCAGCCAGGCGTTAAATTCGATTATGCCGTAGACTACCCTGTCGAAATACTTGGGAAGGATGCGCTGGTTTTCGACGCCGTTCTGGAGCCCTAAAATGACGGGGTTTCCTTTTACGGTTTCTTTGATGAGCCCGGATACGCCGTCGAGGCTGTAATTCTTTACGACTATTGCGATGAGGTCGGGGTTTTCGACTTCCGAAAGGCTGTCTATTACCTTGACTTTAACATTTTGCTTGGCTTCGTTTTGCTTATAGTAGGTGATGCCTTTTTCTTTGAGAACCTCCGAAACCGAGGGCTTATCGAAGAGGTAAATATCTTGGCTTACTTCGCTTAGCCAACCCGAAAGGCAGCTGCCGATGGCGCCGCCCGCGCCGATAATTATAACTTTCATAACTTCCTCCTTTTATTCTAGATTGTAGCTTTCGTCGTAATAGTCGAAGCACGCGGTCATGTGCTCGGCGTACCTGAACTGCAACGGAAGGGGGGATATCTCCAGGTCTTTAAGGGCTTTGCCGCTCTTGGTGTCGGAAAGCGTGAGATATTCCTTTTTGGGCTTGGCATTTTTGGAGATGAGCGTCTTGGCGAACATATTGACATTCATTGTCGCCTTGAAATTGGTTTCGGCCTTGAGAATCTTACCGTTAAGCTTGGAGAAAAGATATGTTTTGGTGTCGAATTCGGTGGGTTTGCCGCTGACCGGAACCCTAAGGCGGAAATATTCGGTGCCGTCGGCTTCGAAGCTTTTGATGACGCATTCGCCGCCTTCTTGCGTGATGTCTATCCTTTCGGTTACCTTGGGAAGCCCCCAGATGTAGTTGCCGCGCAGGCAGTTTTCCCTCGAGGTGACGGGCATCGAGAATACATAAAAGCCGCTGTTGGTGTTTTTTAGCAAGGGAAGAAGGACGGGGCTTTTGTCTTTGTCGACCTCTACCGCGATGGTGAAGGCGATTTCGTTGTAGGGCGGGATGCCCAATACATTTTTGTACTCGTAGCACGAGATGGCAAGCACCGCCCTCTTGCCCGGCATCCTTACGGGCTTGATTTTTGGGTGGGGCATAAGCGCGAGCGCCTTTTCGTAGCTGCAAAGATAAATAGCTTGGGCGCAGGTAACATCGCCGTAAAGAGTGGGGAAGGGGTATTCCTTCTCCATAACATCGCCAAGCTTGACCTTTCTTGTGGTGAGCTTGAACCTTTGGAAGAAAGGATCTGAGAATTTGTCTTCGTTTTTTAATAAGGTGTTGTCAAATTCGTTTAAAACATCCATAAAATGACCCTCCATATTTTTGTAAATCCCGGCGAGCCCGTTACGCAGGTTTTATCAATGAAAAAATTTTCATTGAATATTTATTCAATGAAATTATATTCCTTATAAAAAAGTTTGTCAATAGGGAGTTTTAGGCGTGTTTTTTGATGATGTCGAGAATCCACTCGGTTTTCGGGAGGGGCACCGAGGGGTCGTTTACGCAGGATTCTGCGATGCCGTCGAGGCAGCTGAACAAAAACATCGTGAGGGTCTTGGAGTCGGCCTCTTTTATCTCGCCCCGCTGTTGCCCGAGGATAATGCGTTCTTCGTTTATTTTGAATATCCTGTCGAAGGAGTCTTTTATCTGAACCTTTATGCTTTCGGGGGCGTTGTCGAATTTGAGCGCCCTGCGGATAAGTAAATACCATCTGGGGGCGAGGGGATTGCCGCGGAAAAGGTCGAGCACCATATCGAAAGCGCACTCGAAATAATCTATGGGAAGCTTTACAAGGTTGCGGGTTTTTTCGTTGATGTAATCCAGCCCGATTTTTATAAGCTCGGAATAAAGTTCTTCCTTGGACTCGAAATAATGGAAAAGCAATCCCGCGCTCATGTTTACGGCGGCGGCGATGTCGGAAATTTTGGTTTCCGAATATCCCTTGCTAGAAAACAGCTCGAGGGCTTTTAGGAGTATTTTGTTTTTTCTTTGTTCTTTCTGGTCGGCTCTTACGCCCATAATGATCTCCGCGGGAGTCTTGTAAATTATAGTACCCTTTAATTGGGATGTTGTCAATAAACATAAAGTTGTTAAGTAACCTTTATTGTCAAACAAATTAGCATTCCAATATTAAATTTGATTTTTGTGAGATAGCCGAACTTATGGAAAACAAAAAGAACGCATAAACGATATTAGTACAGGATAAAAAATAAACGGCAAGGTAATCCTTGCCGTTTTCGTTTTCAATTATTTTGATTCTGGAGGTTAGGTGTTGATTGTGCCCTCAAGGAGTTTGTCGGTTTTTTTGCCGTAGCAGTCGTACCCGCGGATTTTGACGGTGTACTTTTTGCCGGGCTTGAGGCCTGCCATGGTGTAGGTGCGGGTTTTGTCTACCGAGGAGAAGTAATATTCCGACCAGATTTTATAAGTTTTTACAAGTATGCCGCTTTCGTTGTAGACGCTTATCTTGTATTTGTGAAGATACTCGCCGTCCAATGCCTGGGTGAAGGTGATGGTGGCTTTGCCGTCGGAAAAGCTATCGAGGGTGATTCTGGCGTCTTCGGGGAATACGGGCTTGTCGGCGGCCTGCTTGCGCTTGCCGTAGGTGTAGGCGTAGGTGGATCGGTCGGCGGCGTTGGGGATATACCACACAAGCTGCTTGTCGGCGTAGGAATTGCGGTCTTTGAAGAAGCTGTCGGAAATGATATCGTAGGGCATTGCCTTTACGGCGCCGTTGGCGTCGACTTCGACTATGAGATACTGTCCGACATTCTTGGCGTTTTCGGGGATGGTGCCGCCCGTCAAGCCTTTTTCAAGCTCGATGTAGGAGAGGGTGCCCAGGTTGAAAGAAGTGAAATTCTTTTGGTTGATGGATAGGGGGTTGTTGATGTTGTAGTGGGAGTGACCCGAGAAGTACATAATCTGCGGGAAGCCGTTCAGCACGCTGTTAAGGCGCATCGTGCCCCAGCCGGTGAGTTCGCTGCCGTACACCGTGTTGGTTTGGGGTATGTGCTGGAACACGAAAATGGGCTTGTCGCCCGTGTCGGCTTCGGCCTTTTTTAGTTCCTGTTTGACCCACTTCTTGGTGGCTAAGCTGAAGCTTCTGTCGTCCTCCTGTGAGAAAGATATAAAATGATATCCGTTTATGACAAGGGAGTTGTTGGGGTTACAGCCCGAATATTGTACGCTTCTTTCGGTAGAGCCGGTGCCCATAAACTCGTGGTTGGAGAAGGTGGTTATAAACCTGGCGTCGCCTATATTTCTGTTTACGACATCCATAAACAGTTCCCATTGCGAAATCTCGCCGCGGTCTATAACATCGGCGACAAACACAAAGGCGTCGATGGCTTTGTAGTCCTGCGAAGCGGCGTAATTGTAGCTACTGTCAAAAAGCTTTTGTAGCCTTACGAGCTCGACACAGTCCGGGCCCTTTACATGGACATCGCTTGCGACTACAAAACGAAGCACGGGGGTGAAATCGGCGGGCACTTCGGTGCTTGCGGGCGTGCCGCCCGGCTGATAATTAAGGATGTATGATCTTATTCCCATATAACCTCCAAACACGATAGCCACGAGCAGAATTGCGGCGGTGACAGAAATACACACCTTGCGAAAGGTTTTGTTCTTAAAAAGGTTGAGCGCTTTTTGCGCGAATTCTTTTATCTTCATATGCTCATTTACCTCTGCATTACCTCTGCAAAAGATTATAGCATAAAATTATTAATAATGCCTCCGACTTTTTATAAAGTAAGTAAAATAAGCCCGGAATTCGGAGCGGTGGGCTTTTATTTATTACATTGATTGCGTAACGATTTCGTGTTACAATGGAAATATTCTTGATAGACACAGGAGAAATTATGAGCAAAAAAGTATTGGTTTTTTATGACGCTCAGAATATGAGCAAGATAGATATCTTGCCCCTCGTCGAAAAAACTATTTGTAAGTACGGGGAGATTTCCTCTATAAGGATTTATCACGACTTTGTGGGAAAGGATAACCGGTGGAAAAAAGCCTGTTTCGAAAAGGGGTATATGCCCTGCCAAATAACAAAGCCTAAAAACAACACGGCGGATTTGCTTATATCCATTGACGCCATGAAATCGGCGTTTAACAGCGCAAACGATATATATTGCTTTGTAAGTAACGACAGCGATTTCGGCCCGATATCGCTCGCGCTGAGGGAGTTGGGGAAAGAAACCTTGCTGATAACCAGCCTTCCCGACAACCAGATAAAAGGGTATTTTACTTACCTCGAAATTGTTAATAACAATCCGATACAGAAAGAGGCTACGGAAACAAATTCGGCGCAGCAAAAAGCCCCTCAAAAACAACCTAAAAATATAAACGAAACCGAGGTGAAGGAATACCTTCTTCATAATTATTCGAAGGCCAAGAAAGATAAGGACGGTTGGGCGTCATATTCCACCCTGTGCCAATATCTGAAGAAGAAATATGAGGACAGCGATTTTGTTAATCTGGGTTACAAAAGCAAAAGGGATTTTATTTTGAAAAGCGGGTTTGAGATACACGGCTCGAATTACAGAAAAGTAAAGTAAGCGATAAGAAACGGCAAAAAGAAAAGCGGCTTTCGTAACGAAAGCCGCTTTTAGCTTGGGCTTTAATGATTTATTTTATTTTGACGGCCCGGTTTTGCGCCTTTACGCAGAGTTCGGCGGCTTTGAAGGCGTGAGCCTGCGTCATCGCCTTTTCGGTGCCGTCAAGGATATCTCTTATAAGCTGCCCGAAGAAGGGATATCCCACCTTGCCCGCTACATTATAATGTTTTTCGATTTTGTCATTAACCAGGTATACATTATCGGGGCGGCCGCGTGGGGTGCCGATATCGGTGTATTTTCTTATTTCGATATATCCGTTTGTGCCGAGAATAAGGGTGCGCCCGTCGCCCCATGTCCTTAGCGCCTCAGGGGTGAACCAATCTACCCTGAAATAGTTGGTGGTGCCGTTTTTGCCCCTTAACTGGGCGTCGCCGAAATCGTCAAGCTCGGGATATTCGGGGTGGTTATAATTGGCTATCTGGCTGCTTACAACCTCGGCGTCCTCTTCTTTGGCATAGTAGAGGTATTGCTCTATCTGGTGGCTGCCTATATCGCACAGTATGCCGCCGTATTTTTCTTTCTGAAAGAACCAGGCAGGCCTGGACGGGGCGTTGAGGCGGTGAGGCCCTAGCCCTATGACCTGCAACACTTTGCCTATCGCGCCTTCGTCGATGAGCTGCCCCGCGAATACGGCGCTTTCGACATGAAGGCGCTCGCTGTAATATACCATATACTTTTTGCCTGTTTCGGCAACCTTTTTCTTGGCGCATTCTAGCTGCCCGAGCGTCGTAAGCGGGGCCTTATCGGTAAAATAGTGCTTCCCCGCCGACATGACGCGCATACCTAAAGCGCATCTTTCGCTTGTGACGCAGGCTCCCGCCACCATGAGCGTTTCTTTATCGTCCAGAACATACCCTTCGCTGCTTACGGCGGTAGCGTTCGGATAACGCTTTACGAACGCCTCGACTTTCCTGGGGTCGGGGTCGTAAACATATTTGATCTTTCCGCCCGCCTCTAGCAGGCCGTTTGTCATGCCGTAGATATGCCCGTGGTCTAGCCCTATAACCGAGAACACGAATTCGCCGTATTCGCATACGGCTTTGGTTTTACCTTCGGGCGCGTAATTCATACCGTCTTTACTCATGGCTATTCTCCTAATGTCAGCTTTTTATTTTTAGTTTTCCGTAGAAGTTTTCTATAAAGAAATTGTCTGATATTTTAACACATCAGAAGCGATAATGCCATTATTACGGTTTAGATATTGTTTACTTTGCCTTATATCCTCCGGGCCTTGCGATTTATCGTATTAATATATCGCAGGATCGCTTTAATAATCAAATGTCAATTAAATATATCATTCCCCTTCGCCAAAGTCAATAAATCTTATTTTATAGGCAAAATGCTTATGCGAAGGGAAAACAGCGCTATGTAACCAAAAGGCAAGCTATGAAAATACAATATTAGCATGATGATAACGGCCTTTGGGCTGCTTCGGCAAACCTCGAGGCGGCTCGGAGGCCTTCTTTTATTTGTTAGAATGTTTTTGAGATGAAACTTTTTTCGGGAAGATATTGTTTTCGCGCAACAGTTCTGATAAACTAATACCTGTTTGCGGTATTTTCGCGAGGAGGAAGAATTATGACGCAGATTCAAAACACCGTGGCAGAGCCTATCGACAAGCGCTCGAAGTGGAGTTACTGCTTCGGCGGTGTGGGCAGGGATATGTCTTATCAGCTTTTCAATGGGTGGCTTTTCACATTTATCCTGCTTACCAACAAAATCACCTTGCAGCAGCAGCTAACTTTAACGGCGCTCTTTATCGCGGCAAAGATCTGGGACGGCGTTAACGACCCGATAATGGGATTTATTGTCGAGAGGACAAGGACGAGATTCGGCAAGTTCAAACCCTGGATTTTAATCGGTGTTTTGACTAATTCGGCTGTACTTATGGTCATATATACATCCAGTATGTACGGGCTAACAGGCTGGTCATATGTGGCGTTTATCGCATGTATGTATCTTCTGTGGGATTTTACATATACGATGAACGACATCGGATACTGGTCGATGCTTCCTGCCCTTACATCCAACGATAACGACCGCAACAGCCTGACATCCTGGGCCAACCTGCTTGCAGGCGCGGGCGGCGGCGCGGCCTCGATTGCCATACCTTTCTTTACGGCGGGCGAATTTACGATAGGCGGCAGCAATATCATCGCTTTTGCGGTAATCGCGGCGATTATTTGCCTGTTCTTTATCGGCTGTCAGCTGCTCACCTTCTTCGGAGTAAAAGAAAAAAACCTTGCGGTTAAGGGCATCGATGACGAAGAAAAAATGTCCCTCCGGAAGGTCGTTAATATAATTAAGTCCAACGATCAGCTACGCTGGACTGCCATTGTTATGCTTATCTATAACACTGCAAGCGGCGTTCTCAGCAGCTTTATGACAATATATGTTTATATCACATACGGCTACGAAGGCTCGCTAGTTACCATATTTACCGTTGTGTACGGCATTATGGGCGCCGTTCCGATGCTTCTTTTCCCGTATCTGTCGCGCACATGGGGCAGGCGAAAAATGATCTGGATATGCATACTTACGGCGATTGCAGGCTACGCGCTCTTCTTCCTTATGGGATTTATCTCGGGCACGAAGGGCTTCTACCTGCTGGCGGCCTGCGGCGTCCTGATTAATTTCGGGCAAGTCCTTTTCTATAACATCCTTACAATAAATATCAGCAACTCGGTAGAGTACAACGAGTGGAAATTCGGCACACGCAACGAGGGCATAATCTTTTCGCTTCGCCCGCTTATGGCGAAGTTCGGGAGCGCCCTTCAATTCGGAATTTTAAGCGTCACTTATGCCGCGCTTAACATAACAAAGGTTACCAATTATATTTCTGAAGTCGAGAACGGCGTTTTTCAGGGCATTTATCAGGAATCCGAAAAAGCAACCCTTATTGCTGCCGAATTAAAAACGGTCGACCCCTCGGTAATGCTCTCGCTACGCTGCGTTATGGTCTTTTTGCCGATAGTATTCTTACTGCTGGCAGTCTTTGTCTGCTCTAAAAAATGCACCATCGACGAAAAGAAATACAACCAAATCGTCCGCGAACTCGCCGAACGCAAACAGGCGGCGGAAAGTCAAGAATAATATAATAAAGCTGTTCACAGAAAAGTCATATATGTTTTAGGGTGAATAAAGGATAAGGAAGGAGAATTCTATTGTCTACTCATATATATTTAGAAGCTTAATAATTAAATATCACCCATGAATAAAGAAGTATTAAATAAAAAACAGCGTTGATGTCTCCTAGAGTTCAACGCTGTTTTGTTTGGCGGAGAGAGTGGGATTTGAACCCACGGTGCGTTTTTGGCGCACACACGATTTCCAGTCGTGCTCCTTCGACCCCTCGGACATCTCTCCATACGATAGTATTTAGTTTTGCCCGCTTCGCGGGCGCGAAACAAGCGTCTTTAAGATTATATAAGAAAATCTGCGTTTTTGCAATTATTTATCGACACAATTTTAGGGTAAAATAAGGCTGGGCATGAGGTATTCGGGTTGCGGCAAAAGGTAAAGGGGGATCGCCTTTGAGGATATTATCAGAAAAAGCCTTTAGGATATAATTAAATAAACATTATTATATTATAAAGATTCGCTTAATTTTCATATACATCGGGAGCTTTTGTGCTATAATACTCTTTAGCAAGTTTTACCTTTTATTAAATTGGCCGAAAAACGGCGGGTTTTTGGGGTTTAGCTTGTATCACCTGAATACCGTTTGGAGGTAATGATGGGTTTTCTGGATAAGCTTTTCAGAAGCGAAAAAGACAGACAACTTAAAAAACTTAAAGCCCAGGCAGAGAGAGTCAACTCGCTTGAGCCCAAATATAGCGCGATGAGCGACGAGGAACTTGCCGCGCAGACGCAGATTTTCAAAAAGAGATTAGAGGCGGGGGAAAGCCTGGACGAAATTTTGTACGACGCCTATGCCGCCGTGAGAGAGGCGAGCAAACGGGTGCTTAACATGAGGCACTTCGATGTGCAGATAATAGGCGGAATAGTGCTTCACCAAGGAAGAATCGCCGAGATGCAAACAGGTGAAGGTAAAACCCTTGTAGCGACCCTCCCAGCGTACCTGAACGCCCTGACGGGCAAAGGCGTGCACATTGTTACCGTTAACGATTACCTTGCCAAGCGTGACGCCGAGTGGATGGGCAAGATTTACCGCTTTATGGGGCTGACGGTGGGCGTCGTGCTTCCCGATATGGATTTTGAGGCCAAAAAGCAGGCTTATGCCGCCGATATCACATACGCCACAAACAACGAGGTGGGCTTCGACTACCTGCGCGACAACATGGCGATAAGCAAAGAAGGCATTATGCAGCGCGGGCATCACTTCGCCATCGTAGACGAGGTGGACAGCATACTTATAGACGAAGCGCGCACCCCCTTGATTATTTCGGGGCAGGCGGGCGAGAGCAGCGAGATTTATATTAAAGCCAACCGCTTTGTAAACATACTTAACGACAAGGATTATGTCCTGGAGGAAAAGGACAGGCACATTTATCTTTCGGAAGAGGGTATCGAGAAAGCCGAAAGGTTCTTCCATATAAACAATTTGGGCGACGCCGAAAACGCCGAACTGATGATAAAAATAAACAACGCCCTGCGCGCCAACTACCTTATGCACAGGGATAAGGATTATATCGTCGAGGATAACCAGATAATTATCGTAGACGAGTTCACCGGCCGCAAGATGGAGGGCAGAAGGTACAGCGAAGGGCTGCATCAGGCCATCGAAGCCAAAGAAAATGTGCAGATAAAGCGCGAAAACCGCACAATCGCCACAATAACATTCCAGAATTACTTCCGTATGTACGCCAAACTGTCGGGCATGACGGGTACGGCGCTTACCGAAGAGGGCGAGTTCAAGGGCATATACAACCTCGATGTCGTGCCCATACCCACCAACAAGCCCATGATTAGGAAGGACGAGCCCGACAAGGTTTATATAACAAAGCAAAAGAAGTACGAAAACATCATAAAGGATATCGCCGAGTGCCACAAGAGAGGGCAGCCCGTGCTTGTGGGCACCACCAATGTCGAAACCAGCGAACTTCTAAGCGATATGCTTCGTAAAGAGGGCATAAAGCACAATGTGCTTAACGCGAAGAGGCACAAAGAAGAAGCCGCCATAATCGCCCAGGCAGGCACGATAGGCGCGGTAACCATAGCCACTAACATGGCGGGCCGCGGAACGGACATACTGCTGGGCGGCAACCCCGATTTTAAGGCCAGGCAGAAGATGCTTCTTGAGGGCTTCACCGACGAGCAGATTAACGCAGCCACCGCATATCACACCCTGACGGACGAGCAGGAGATAAAGGCGAGGGTGAGATACAAAGAGGTTTTGGCGGAGTACGCCGCCGAGTCCGAAAAAGAAAAGTTAAAGGTCCTTGAGCTTGGCGGCCTTCGCGTGATCGGCACCGAAAGGCACGAGGCAAGGCGTATAGACAATCAGCTGAGAGGCCGTTCGGGGCGCCAGGGCGACCCCGGAAGCTCGTGCTTCTATCTTTCGTTTGAGGACGACCTTCTGAGGCTGTTCGGGGGCGACAGGCTTAAGGCTATCGTCACCAGCCTTTCGGGCGACGAGGAAATGATGATCCAACTTCCCATGCTCTCGAAGCAAATTGAGAACGCCCAGAAGAGGTGCGAGGAAAACAACTACGCCCGCAGAAAGTATGTGTTGAATTACGACGATGTTATGAACAAGCAGCGCCAGCTTATTTACGGGCAGCGCAACGAAGTTCTCGAGGGTAAGGATATCCACGACCAGATTCTTAAGTTTGTGGAGCAGCTTTGCGAGGAAATCGTCGGGCAGTATATCGACTTCACCGAAAACGACGAAACCACCATAGATTACGCCGCCGTGAATACCGAGCTCGAGCTTAAGGTTCTGGACAAGGGCACCAACATAATTACCCCCGAGCTTTGCGGCAGGATGAATATCGACCTTATCGAAAAGACCGTTTACGAAACCGCCGTAAAGCAGTACGAGGATAAGATAGCCCGCGCCAAAGAAAACGGCATAGACTTCGGCGAAATCGAAAGGATAATGCTCCTTAGGGTTGTTGACGGCTACTGGCGCGACCATATCGACGCCATGGATATGCTCCGAAAGGGCATAGGCCTAAGGGGCTACGGCCAGCGCGACCCCGTTATGGAGTACCGCCGCGAGGGCTTCGAGATGTTCGATGAGATGGTTGAGGCAATAAGGCGCACCACCGCCATAAGGCTTCTTAAGGCCGATATAGACGGGATGATACTTCAAGTGCAAGAGCGCAGGGTTTCACAGATGCAGAGGGAGGCCGACGCTTCGAGAAGGGTAACCTATGTAAACCGCGACGCCAACAAATCGGTGGGAAGAAACGACCCCTGTCCCTGCGGTTCGGGAAGAAAGTATAAAAACTGCTGCGGCAAGTAAACAAAGTATTCTAATATGCAAACCTGGACATATCAGGCTTTGTTGATGACAGTGTAACACCTATTTACGGGAAAGACGATGGATTTTTATTCGCAAAATCAAAGGCTTAACGAGATAGCTGCTTCGGTGAAAACCTCTACCGAAGCCATCGGCATAGAAAAATTAAAGGCGGAGCTTGCCGAACTTAAAGAAAGCCAGAACGACGAGAACTTCTGGAAGGATATGGATAGGGCGAGAGATGTTAACCGCCGTATAGCCACGATAGAGAAAAAACTTGATACCGCCGAAACCATCGCTAGGAGCGTAAAGGACGCCTACGAGCTTATGGAGCTTGCCGAGGAGTCGGGCGACCCCGACATCGCCGCCGAGGTAGAGGAGCACTTAGACAGCCTCGAAAAGGACGCGAAAGCCTTTTTCCTCGAGGCGCTTATGAGGGGCAAGTATGACAGCAACAACGCCATACTTACCATTCACGCAGGCGCGGGCGGCACCGAGGCGCAGGACTGGGCAGAGATGCTTTACCGCATGTACACCCGCTACGCCGAGCGCGAGGGCTACGGCGTTCAGGTTATGGACTACCAGGCTGGAGACGAGGCCGGCATAAAGAGCGTAACCTTTATGATTGTCGGAAATAACGCTTATGGGTACCTGAAAGCCGAAAAAGGGGTGCACAGACTGGTTAGAATAAGCCCGTTTGACGCCAACAAGAGAAGGCACACCTCGTTCGCTTCGGTAGAGGTTATGCCCGAAATAGTAAACGACACCGAAATAAAGATAAGCCCCGACGAGATAAAGGTGGAAACCTGCAGGAGCAGCGGCGCGGGCGGGCAGAATGTCAACAAGGTGGAAACGGCTGTGCGCATAACCCACCTTCCCACGGGCATAGTTACCTGGTGCCAGAACGAGAGAAGCCAGCTTCAGAACAGGGAAACCGCAATGAAGATGCTTATCTCCAAACTTACCGAGCTAAAAGAGCGCGAAAAGATGGAGGAGGAGCAGAAGCTGAAAGGCGAGCTTAAAAAGATAGAGTGGGGCAGCCAGATACGAAGCTATATTTTCTGTCCCTACACGCTGGTTAAAGACCACCGCACGGGTTGCGAAAACACCAATGTCGAGGCAGTTATGGACGGAGATATCGAGATGTTCATAAACGATTACCTCATCGCCGCGGCGGGAGGAAGCCGCGACTAAAATTCTGCCTTAAAAATATTAAGGAAAACAGGCTATAATTATAATTATTACATATTAAAATAGGTTGAAATCATAAGCCTTATATAGTATAATCTTAAAGCGGGCAAAACCGCCTTTTAAGAGTAAATATGTAATACCTTAACCTAGGAGTTCGATATGGGCAAAAGGATTATCAAAAAATTTATCATCTGCCTGCTGGTTGCCGCAGTAGCTTTGGGAAGCGTGTTCGCGGTCGCCGGCTGCAATCTCATTGTGGAAAACGAATACCGCACCGCCAACCAGGTGCTTGCCACCGTTAAGGGCGTAAACGGCATCGTGCTTACCGTAACCCAGAATGAGATAATGGATTATTACAACACTTACGGCCCGTATCTTACCAACCCCAACTACGGGTATAACTACACCGTCGAGGAAGCCTTCGAGTGGTGCCTCGAGAACAAGATTAAATCGAAGTACCTCATCACGGTGGCCATGGTGTACCTTACCAACACGAGCACGCCCAACGCTTCCATACAGGCCCGCCAGAGCGTAAGGATGTTCCCGAACAGCCTCACAAAGCCCGAGGACGCCCTCACACTCGCCGAGTATTACGCGGCCGTGTATTCGACCAAAGAGTCTATCGAGTCTTCGCTCGAGAGCCTCACCAAACAGGCCTACCAGGATAAGCTTCTGACGGCATACAACAAGGTTATCGCGAATGGCGGCAATCAGAACATCGACCGCATCGAATTTGCAGACGAAACCAAAGAATATCTTAAGATTAAGGACGACGAAACCAAAAAGAACGAGTATTATGTAAACCAAGGCATAGACAAAAACAGCATAAAGGTTGTTATCGTTTATGACGACGGCAGCAAGTCCGACGCCTTTATCGTGCCCGACAGCATGTACACGACGGCAATAGACACCTCTTCCGAGAAGAAGGATAACACCTTTGTGATTTCGGTAGACGAAAAGGTTGTCGATAAAGACGGCAATATTTCCTACGAATCCCACACCCTTACCTACACCTTTGATGTGGTTAAGCCCCGCGCCACCCGCGAAAAAGAAGACACAATGCCCATCGACAACATTAAGATAGGCGACATAGAGGTAAGCAGGTACGCCACCAAAGCCGAGCTTGAGCAGGCCGGGCTGAACCTAGCCGAGCTTGAGATTAGCGCCATCGACCCCGTCGCGAAGTATAACAGCCTTAAGAACGACCTCACCGCCGACAGGGATCTTGTCGAGGCTTACCGCCAGCTTAACGAGAATATCAAGCGCTCCAATAAGGACTTTAGCTACTTCCTCGCCCAGGCGTACGAAAGCGCCGTGCTTTCCGCCCTCCAGCACGAGGTAAAGAAGGCCGCGCTTATCTCTAACCCCGTCACTCAGGCACAGGTTATAAACGAGTTCAAATTCCTTTACGAGACAGGCAGGTCGTCTTATGTAGACAGCAAAGACCGCGTGCAGACCTTCGGCTCTTCGATAACCCAGGGCATCGAGTCGCTTTACTATTACCCCAACGATATACCCAAGCTTAGCGATTACTTCTTTGTGTATCAGATGCTTCTTAAGTTCAGCGACGAGCAGAGCGCCTTCCTTTCTTCTCAGGTCGGCTCTAATAAAGAACTTGCCAAACAGTATTATGAGGTCTACAAAGAGCAGATAACCGTAAAGAAAAGCAACTTAAACTACGACGCCGACTTCGATTGCCCCTACCACGAAGAAGGCAGAGGCGACTGTATTTATGAAGGCGACGGCACCTGCCCCTCCAGCCCATACGAGCTTACGGGCAACGGCCACGACGGCGAAATAGTTTATAAATCCTATACC
>DGDU01000037.1:6234-7910 GCA_002385605.1 Christensenella sp. UBA3944 | reverse complement strand
AGGCCCTGAATAAGTTCCTCGACTATGTTTACAAGTACAACGACGACCCCGGCGTTATGAACACCTCCGCGGGTTACGCGATAAGCCCCGAGGGCGAGCCCGACCCCAACAACGGGTTCGATAAGGACTTCCTTGCCCTTTGCCGCAGGGTGTATGATTATAGCGGAAAGGTGGGCAACGCCTTTGACGCCGACGGCCAGCTTGCCGTTGAGATGACCTCCTTCGGCGCCCACATCGTTATGATAAGCATGACCCCCTTCAAGGACGGCGGGCTGGACAACCTTCTTGACGACAACGCAAAGGTACTCGCCTACCTCAACCGCGCCATAAACATCGACGGCGACACGCTTTTCGATACGCTAAAGAAGAACCTCGAAGAGGATATCAAGACCCGCGCATATAACACCTTCACCGACGAGCATGTGAAAGCCGACCTCACCGAGGATGAGAGCATAGTGACCATCGAGACAAAGAAAGTCGAGAAGATGATAAAGAAGTATACCGGAAAATAAAAAAGATAAATTAAAGAAGGGGCTGACGCGAATCAGCCCCTTTTAATTTAAGAGCGGGCTTTTCCCGCTTTTTATATATCATTTGGAAGTGACAAATTCCATATCGCCGTCTAAGTCTATATAGCATATTATCGTGCCGTTTAAGTCGGTGCGGTAGATGGTGTAATTTCTTTCGGAATACTTAGTTAGCGTTTCGGGGTGGGGATGGTTATATGTGTTGCCCTCCCCCGCCGAAATTACGGCGTATTCGCAGGTTATAAAGTCCAGAAATCCGGCGGAGGAAGATGTCCTCGAGCCGTGGTGCCCCGCCTTAAGGATGTCGCAATCCAACGGCTCGCCGATTATTTCCAAAAACCATTCTTCGGTTTCTTCCTCGGCGTCTCCCGTGAGAATAAGCCTCTTGCCGCCGTATTCGACAACGATTATGGGCGACATGGAGTTGGCGTCGCTAAACCTTTGATATCCGGGGGCGTAAATCGTAATCAGGTAATTTTCGCCCGATATCGTGTAGATATCGCCGTCCTCGTCGAAAATTATTAACTCCGCCTGATTGCCATCGCCGTAGGTTTCGGCGGCCGCGGCATCGGCGAATTTGCGGAAGGTCTGGGTGTTATGGATATAGCCGTTATAATATATTTTTTCGACTTCGTATTCCGAAAGCACATCGTCTAACATATTGATGTGGTCGCTGTCGGGGTGGGTGGCTATCATGTATTCGATATCGTCAAGCCCCGTTTGCGACAAAAGCCCGAGGTAGGCGGTAATTATTTCTTTTGAGGCGCTTGTGCCGCTGCCCGCGTCAATCAGTATATCCGTGCCGTCGGGAAACCTTAATAGGATGCTGTCGCCCTGCCCGACATCGAGAAAATACACTATGAGCGATTGCCCGATATCGATATCCCCGGGAGCGGGGGACAAGTCCGCCGGCTCGCCTTCGTCTTCGCTTTCGAAAACCCAGCTTATAAACGGGAATGTGCCGGGCTTGGCGTACTCTACCGCGAGCAGTATGCCCGCTGTAATCACAACGGCGATAACAAGTATAAGTAACGCCTTATTGCGTATCAGTAAGGGCTTGGTTTTCTTTTTGCCTTTCTTTTTGGCAGCCATATTCTCCCCTGTAAGTATATAATATGATTTTATTGTAGCATATTTGGCATATTTATG
>DGDU01000037.1:0-6047 GCA_002385605.1 Christensenella sp. UBA3944 | reverse complement strand
TTTATGATTTCAGGAATTATACCCTTCTTCTTCTCGAGATACCGATAACGGCGATGATAACAAGGAGAATGAGCGCGGCTAAGATTACGGCGAACACCGTCGGGAATTGGGAAGCCGACCTGTCGGCCGCTCCGACAAAGGAGACCGCCGCCGAAGGCGTGACATTGAGGGTTATGTAGCCGTCCGCGTCGGGGCTTAACATGAGAGCCCTCGTGCTGCCGTTTTCTGTGACGAGAATCTTGATTTTACTCCGCTAAGCTAATTATAGAAATCTTTTTTTTAAATGTAAATATGTTCTGCTTTTTTTAAAGGCGATAATAAAGACTTTCTTATTAAGACAAAAATTTGTTCGTTCGTATTATTAAAATATCCCGAAGGCGGCTTGTAAGTGTGGTAAGGTGTGGTTAACGCCCGCTGATTTTATTATTTCTGTAATACCGGATGCTTTTGCGCTTCCACTTAGCGTAAGCTCGTACATCCTGCTTTGGCATATTGGAGAAGTTGAAGGGCTCGGAGAGGTATGGGTCTTTGTACCAGCCGCCAAACCGGGCGTTGGGGCGGATAGGAGTTGGCAGAGGGTCTATCGCCTCGCCGGCGCGGTATTTCCTTTCGGGAACAGGGCTGCCGTTTTTGCCCACGATAAAGGAGAGGGTATATTTGCGGTTGGCGGCGGCTGCGACAATTATTACAACAACAAGCATTACCGCAACAATGCTTAAAACGATATATAATCTGATATCTATGGGGGTTACCGTTTCGGCTTCGCCGTCGGGTTCTTGCATTGCCTCAGCTTCTTCGTCTGCGAAGGCGGGCTGCCCGATATTTATAGTTCCCGTGAAGATTATCGCGAACGCAAGTAAAATTAAAAGGAGACCGATAAAGATCCCCACAGCTAGCTTCCTCGACTTTATCATAAGCATTACCTCCGCCTCGGCTATAACATAATATTACAGCGAGGCGGGGGTTTTTGTCAATATTTACCTCAAACTTTGGACGAGTTGATGGCGAGGTCTACTATCTTGCCCGCCTTCTTCGCGTAGGCTAAAACCTGCTCGGTTATTATCGTGCCCACGGCTATGTGGAAGGTGCGGGTGAGGTCGGAGATTTCTCTTTCTACCTTCCTGCCGAGCAGGAAGCTGTAGTCGGGCGCGCCTGTTGTCTGGTTGGGGAGCGGAGCCGTCGCGGTCACGACAAACTCGCCGAAGCCCTTATCGCTTTGGGGGTTGCCGAATTGCTCGACTGTCACAAAAAACTTATTTTCGGTATCCGATATTTCATTATCGGTAGCCTTGTATTCCTCGTAATCGGAAATATCCTCCGGGGCTTTCTCTCCGCCTTCCTCGATGCTTAAGGGCTTGCCCAGCCTGAAATTAACGATAAGGTAATCGTCGGACGAGGCAACTATCTTGTACGCGGGAATGCTCTCGCCGCCCACCGTTAGCCTGACATATTTGCGCCCGAAGATTATGTCGGTTACCTCCCCGAGATCCTTGCCCGAACGGGTTAGAGCCCTTTGACCTATGCGGATTTTTATGTGGTTAAGGGACGACACCATCGCGTCCTCGCTGCAGACGGTTATGAAGCTCTCCCTGCCCGCTATCTCGGGAATGTATAGCATGGCGTCGGAGATCCCGCTTACCGCAAGCCCCTCCGGCAGGAAGTAGGTTTTGTCTAAATAGATTCCTTCCACCGTCCCCAACTCTTTAGGCGTTACGAGATCGATGACCTTTTTGTTATAAAAATCGCCAAAAACCATAATTGCACCTCGTCTAAAGTTTATGTGGGCGGGGGCTTAAATATGCCCAAAGTATTGCAAAATAAAGGTTGTTGAAGTATCATTATCCTATGGTTATCGAACAATCGATGTACGCTTACCTGAGGGAAAGCGTAATAGACGAAAGCGCATGTAAGCTTGTTTATTTCGGCAACAGGATAAACGCTGGAGAGCTGTTTGACACAATCGGATCCGTTGCTGGTTTTTTGATTAAGGCGGGAATAAAAAGAGGGGACACTGTGGCGATTGCCCTCCCCAACATTCCCGAGGCTATCTTTGCTTTTTACGCCGTAAACGCCATAGGCGGCATAGCAAATCTCATCCATCCCAGGGTAAGCGCAAAGGCTTTTAGCAGGGTTCTTCAAAAAACCGGCACAAAAGCCGTTTTTATTTACGACAAAATTTACAAAAAACATAAAAACAGCCTTAAAAATATCCCGACGGTAGCCTGCTCGGTGTCCGAATATATGCCCAATCCGCTTAAGCTTGCGCTAAAGCTTACCGAACCCCTGTTTTTGGGCGAAGCGGTAAGGTTCAAAGACATATTGGGATACCCAAAGTGCGCCCCCGTAAGCTCGGACGGGTCGGAGCCCGCCGTGTATATCCACAGCGGCGGCACGATGGGCGAGCCCAAGACGGTTATACTTTCGTCCAAAGCCTTCAACAGGCTTGCCGAGGCGATGGTCGAAACCGTCTATGTGACGGGAGAGCCGCTTAAACCCGACGATGTAATGCTTATGATGCTTCCCATCTTCCACGGTTTCGGGCTGGGCGTGTGCGCGCATACTGCCTTATCCCGCATTAGCACCGTGCTTATGCCGCAGTTTAAGCCCGCGCAGGCTAACAGAATGATAAAAAAGTACGGCGTCACCCATCTGGCGGGTATACCCGCAATGTTCAGGAAAATGCTTAAGCAAAGAAACTTCGCCGGCCCACACCTTAAGAAAATCGTAAGGATATTTTGCGGCGGCGACAGGCTGGACTATAAGATCAAGCACGAGTTTGACGCAGTGCTTAAAGCCTTCGGGAGCCCGGCCGAGCTAACCGAGGGCTACGGGCTAACCGAGGCTAGCGCGGTCTTTTCGGTGAGCCTTACCGGAGAAACCTCGCAAGGCTGCCAGGGAAGGCCGCTTAAGGGCAATGCCATAAAAGCCGTAACCGAGGACGGAAGGGAAGCCGCGCCGGGCGAGGTAGGCGAGTTCTATATAAGTTCGCCTTCCCTGATGCTGGGATATTTGGGCGACCCCGAGGGCACCGAAGCCGTTTTCTGCCGTGACGAGAAAGGCAGGCTTTGGCTCAAAACGGGCGATTTGGGGTATCTGGACGCCGAGGGCGGGATACATTTTAAGGAAAGAAAGAAAAGGTCGCTTAAGATAGCCGCGATAAACATCTTCCCCTCGGAGATAGAGGAAGTGGTTAGCGGCTTGCCCGAGATAAAGGAGTGCTGCGTTGTGCGCTCGAAGTGGAAGGGTAAGCCCTGCACAAAGCTTCTGGTAGTGTTAAATGAAAAAACGCGGCTAGACGCCGCGCTTGAAAATAAGATTCGGGCATTTGTTCGGGACTCTTTAATTAAGTATGCCGTGCCGATGGAGATTATCGCCGTAGATTCATTAAAGCGTACGCCATTCGGCAAGATTGATTTTGTTTACTACGAAAAAGACGGTTGCCTATAATAATTTAGGCTTCGGCTCTCGCTACCTCGTAGGCCGCGAGTATCCTGTTTTTTAGGTCCTCCCTTACCTCTGTTTTGAGCGGATGGGCGATGTCTCTGTATTCGCCGTCGCTTGCCTTGCGGGAAGGCATCACGATGAAGCAGCCTTCGTTGCCCTCTATGACTTTGATGTCGTGAACAACAAATTCGTTATCGATGATGATGCTGGCTACTGCCTTTAGTTTCCCCTCTTGCTTTTTAAGAAGCCGTACTCTTACATCGGTAATGTTCATAAAAGCTCTCCTGCAATTTGGTAAAATCTTACATTAAGTATACAACTATATTAGATATTATTCAATAGGTAATTTCAAAAAAAGTATGCGAACTTGCAACTTTTTGGTACACAAAAGCCCCTTTTCGCATATTTATATGTATGTCAAAAATTAAAAGTATCGGCAAATGCCATTTTATCGGCGCGGGCGGGATAAGTATGTCGGCCCTTGCCAAGCTTATGGTGCTTCTGGGCAAAAAGGTTACGGGCTCCGATTTGGTGTACAATAAGGAGCTTGAAGGGCTTATCGAGTGGGGCGTCGATGTCTGGGCGGGGCATCAGCCCGACAAGCTTGCCGACGCCGAACTTGTCGTTTATACCGCCGCCGTGCCGGACACCGACCCCGAGTTGACATTCGCCAGAGAGCACGGCATCCCGGCCGTTGTAAGGCATCATTTTCTGGGTGAGATAGCTAAGGACTTCGGGAGCGTTATAGCCGTGAGCGGCACTCATGGCAAAACCACCACGACAGGGATGCTCGCCGGAATTTTCGAGGCGGCAGGGGAGGCATATACCGCCCACATAGGCGGGAATATCCCGAACAGTGGCAACCTCATTTACAAGGGATACGATTACTTTATCACCGAGGCGTGCGAGTACAAAAAGAGCATGCTTTCGCTAAGCCCCGACATTGCAGTAATCCTTAATGTAGAGCCCGACCACCCCGACACCTACGACAACATCGGGGAGCTTTATAAGTCGTTTGAGGAATTTATAGCCAAGGCTAAGGGCTCGGCGGTGGTAAACAGGGACTGCGGGTATTACAAAACCCTCAAAGGTAAATACAATAACCTCGTAACATACGGCATAGGCGAGGACGCCCGAATAAAGGCCGAAAGCATAACCGAATACAAAAACGGGTATTACGGGTTTGTCATAAGCGCGGACGGCTCGCCCGTAACAAAAATAAGGCTTTCCGTTCCCGGGCATCACAATGTGTACAACGCATTGGCCGCTTACGCCGCAGCCATGCTTTGCGGGCTAAGCGCCGAGGCTATCAAAAAGGGCATCGAAAGCTTTACGGGGATGGAGAGGCGGTTTGAGATAAAGGGCAAAATGAACAAGGCCCTGGTAGTGGTAGACTACGCACATCACCCCACAGAGATAAAAGCTGTCATAGATACCGCAAAGAGCTTCAGGCCGTCGAGGATACTGGCCGTTTTCCAGCCGCATACATATTCACGCACAAAGCAGCTTTATAACGAGTTTTTGTCCTGCTTCGAGAAAGCGGACAAGCTTTATATTTTCAAGGAATACCCCGCCCGCGAAACCCCGGAGATGGGCAAAACCGCTTTAGACCTGTACAAGGGGCTTAGGGCCAGAAAGCCCTGCCAATACTTTGGCGACATCATTTCGCTTGCCAAGGCGATTTCGTCGCAGGCGGCGGAGGGCGACATTGTTTTGATTCTTGGCGCCGGAGATATCGCGCTTTTGGGCGAATTGTTGTTAACTACGGGCCGTTAGAGCAAACTAAATTATGAATTTCCCCCAAAAACCTCCGATTTACGCCTTCGGGGGCGGCTTCCGCCTTTCGGCGGGCGGTAAAACGCTTGCTATGCTAAACAATTAGTGCTATACTCAATTTGTATTCGCGAGGGCAAAATGAAGCTATACCGCACAAACGGAAACAACGAATTTGAAATTACGGAATCGGACGCGTCCTGGGAGCCCGGGCTTGTCAAGCTAAAGATAAGCACCATTCTGCCCACGATGACGGATATTTTTGTGTATCAGGGCAAGATGAACATCAATTACCCCGTCGTGCCCTGCCGCGCCGCAACCGCGATAGTCAGCGAGGACAGGCCCGAATACGGGCTTAAGAGAGGGGCCAAGGTTATCATAAACCCCTATATCCTTTCCTCCGCCGACGAAGAGGGCTACGCCCGCATTGCGACCTACGGCATCGAGGCCGACGGCTTTTTGCGTGACTTTGTCGCGCTTCCGCCCGAAAACCTCATACCCTTCCCCGAGGAAGTAAAAGAGGAAGAGGGCGTTTTTACCGATATTGTCGCTTTAGCGCTTGCCGCCATCAATTCGTTCAATCTCGAAAAGGGCGATTATATCGCGGTTATAGGCGGCTCGATTCTGTCTAACCTCATCTGCCAGCTGGCGCTTTACTATCAGGCGATACCCATTTATGTTTTCTCAGACGAGAGGCACCTTTCTATTGCCGAAAAATGCGGCATCTTCTATACCGTTAACGAAACCAAAGAGGACACATATCAGCGCGTGCTCAACATAACGGGCGGGCGGCTTGCCGACCATACCATACCTGTCTCTTATACACATCT
>DGDU01000014.1:22446-22599 GCA_002385605.1 Christensenella sp. UBA3944 | reverse complement strand
AGGCCGTGGGTTCGAATCCCACTACTCACCCCAGTAAAAAAAGCGCTGTTGCTTTGGGGTGTCGCCAAGCGGTAAGGCATGGGACTTTGACTCCCACATTCGTAGGTTCAAATCCTGCCACCCCAGCCATACATGATCCATTAGCTCAGCAGG
>DGDU01000014.1:789-22188 GCA_002385605.1 Christensenella sp. UBA3944 | reverse complement strand
TGGCAGACGCGCTAGACTTAGGATCTAGTATCTTTGATGTGGGAGTTCAAGTCTCTTCGGTCGCACCAAATTCGAAGCAAAAACTGTGTTAAAACAGTTTACAAAAAACATCGGGTACTGTATAATAATAGCACGCTCAAAAACGCGGGAATGGCTCAGTGGCTAGAGCGTTGCCTTGCCAAGGCAAATGTCGCGGGTTCGAATCCCGTTTCCCGCTCCACTACGACAACAGACGCGTGCGTTTGTTGTCAAATTTTTTAGAAGCACCTTTAGCTCAGCTGGTAGAGCAACTGACTCTTAATCAGTGGGTCCCGGGTTCGAATCCCTGAAGGTGCACCAAAGAAAGGCTGTCGCAAGACAGCCTTTTTGTTATGTCCGGAAGTTGTGCGAAAGTCGGTGCGGCTTCAGCGTACCGAACCCGGATCCCTGACTCAAAAGTAAGAAGGCGGATGCTTATTCCTTTATTATCAGAGATATTACGGCAAGCGCAATAGGGACGGAGGAGAAGATAAGATAGTAGAGTTTCAGCGGCGTTAACATTGACATCAGAAGAAGCGTAAAGCCCGAAAAGAGGTAATACTTTACCTTGCGGCGGTCAAAAACCACGGGGGCTATTTCTTTCGGCTTTAGTTTGGGCAGCTTTATCTTTACGGGGGTAGGCGCTTCGGGCAGGGCGTTGTGGTTTACCAGGTACCGCTTTATGTAATACCTGTCGGGGAAGGTTACATAAATGCCCAGGTGTGCGGCAAATGTCATAAGGCTGCGGCTTGTCTGGGTGGCGATAAAGATGGCTTTGTTAAGGCCCTTCGCCTTGCAGGCGCGGTACAGCTTGGCGATATCCTCTTCGGAGGTGGCGCCGAATTTTATGTTGTTATATACAAGGGTGTCGCCGTTTATAACAAAGGTGGGGGGCTCGAGGTCGGACTTCATATTCGCCGGAAGGGTGTTGTACAATAAATTCGTGCTTTCTACAACCCCCATAACGCTAAGCAGGCGGAAAAGCTCCAACCGGGAGGGAGTTCTGGTCTTTTTTATCCTTACCGACACAGCAATCCATATCATATTTATAAGAGCCGTGACAGCTATGGCAAGTACGGCGCTTTGCCACCAGCTTTTGGTAAAATACAGGCTCCAGAAAAACAACGGGATAAGTATCAGAAGGCTGATGAAAACTCGGTCGATTATTTTTTTCATAACCGAATTATTGTCAACTCGGGCTTCCCGTAAAACAAAGCTTATTATGTCTATTTGTAATTTGCCTTAAAATGGTATATAATCATTCTTATGAGAATAGCCTTTTTCGGGGGCGCTTTCGACCCCTTCCACAGCGAGCACGAAGAAATTGCCAACGCCGCGATATGCGAGCTAAGTTTAGATAGGCTTATTCTCGTGCCCACCCAAAACCCCCCGCATAAAGAAAACGCCGTTACCGATTTTTCCGACAGATTAAATATGCTTTCGCTTTGGGGGGAAGGTAAGCCCGAAACCGTTATAGACCCGATAGAAGCCTCTACGGGAAAGGTTAACTGCTCTTACGAGATTATCCGCCTTCTTAAAGATAAGTATAAAGCCGATAAGTATTATTATATTATCGGCGGCGACAGCATGATAAATTTTCACACCTGGGTAAAGCCCGAAGTAATCGCCAAAGAGATAACTCTCGCAGTCGCGGCAAGGCAGGGCTTTGAAGGGCTGGACGAGGCAATAACTCACGCCCAAAAGGCTTACGGCGCCGATATAATAAAGCTTAATGCTGTGGGCAAAGAGATATCCTCGGGCGAGCTGAAGGCGAGGCTGGAGCTCGATTTCGATGTGTCCGAATATATTGACGGGCGGATAGAAAGCTACATAAAAGAAAAGGGGCTTTACCGCAATTACGCCGACATAATAAACAAGCTGAAGGCTTCAATAAGCCCCGGATTGTTCGGGCATTGCGCCCGCACGGCGGTTTTCGCCGCAAGGTACTGCACGCTCGCTAAGGTAAGCTTTCATAAAGCCTTTGTGGCAGGGCTGCTGCACGACTGCGCCAAAGAATCAGAAAGCGATACCACGGGCTATCCCACCGAAGCGAAGCAGGTTGTTCATCAATATAAGGGCGCCGAAATCGCCCAAAAGGAATACGGCGTAAAGGACGAAGAAATCCTTTCGGCGATCCGCTATCACACGACGGGCAAGCCCGCCATGACGAGGCTGGAGAAACTCATCTATATAGCCGATAAATTAGAGGACGGAAGGAGATACCAAGGTGTCGAAGAATTAAGGGAAGCCGTAAAAATAAGTGTGGACGAGGCGTTTTTGCGCCTGATAACCCACAGCGCCGCGTACCTTAAAGCCAAAGGCATAAAGGCGGACGGCTTGACAAACGATTGTATAAATTATTATACTTTACAATAATACATAAGCATTGGAGAATTAATGGAAGCCGAAGCGTTAAAGAACAAAGTAGTAGAGATACTCGATAACAAAAAGGGCGGCGACATAGCCGTCATCGATATGGGGCAAAAATCCTCCGTAACCGACTTTTTCGTAATCGCCACGGGCAAAAATACCACCCATGTAAAGGCGCTCGCCGAAGAGCTCGAAGAAAAGCTAGAGCCCGAGGGCGTATTCGTCAAGCGCAAAGAGGGCATAAACGACGCCCGCTGGGTCGTGCTGGATTACGGCGAAGTTATCGTCCACATTTTTAATTCGGACACACGGGACTTTTATTGCCTCGAAAAGCTCTGGAAGTAAACCGGCTATGAAATCGATATCCGAAAGCGCCCGCGACACAATGGAGCTCGCGGCGAATATTGCCGCCCGCCTCAAAGGGGGCGAAACCCTTTTATTAAGCGGCAGGCTGGGCGCGGGCAAAACGACTTTTACCAAAGGGCTAGCCGAGGCTCTGGGTATAAAAAAATCTGTGGTCAGCCCCACTTTTACAATTATAAGAGAATACGGCGGCGGCAGGCTTAAACTGTACCATATAGATATGTACCGCATCGAGGATACCGCCGAGCTCAGCGAGCTGGGCATCGAGGATTGCTTCAGCGCGGACAGCGTCGTCGTTATAGAGTGGAACAAGCTGCCCGACCCGCAAGGTAAGATTATAGAGGTAATAATAGAGCCTCTGGGCGGCGACAAAAGAGAGATAACCGTAGAGGGTTTATGAAAGCGCTTATTATAGACAGCACCGCGGACAGGCTTATTGTCGCGGGCATAAACGGGGACAGAGAGGAAGTATTCGTTGGCGACAGCGGCGCCAAAAGGCACACGAGCGCCATACTTCCCGCTGTCGACGATGTCCTTTCCAAACTGAATATGGCTGCCTCCGAGCTCAACTGCGTAGGCGTGGTGGTGGGCCCCGGCTCTTTTACGGGCATCAGGATAGGGGTTGCCACCGCAAACGCCATGGCTATGGCTTGCGGGGCGCACATCGTTCAGATTACCTCGCTGGAGCCCATCCTTTACGGTATAGACAGAGGGCTTGCCATGCTGGACTGCAAGCACGGCAACTATTACGCCCTCGCCCGAAAAGACGGTAAAGACGAATATTTAGCCCTAACCGAAAAAGAGGCTTTGGAGCTGGGGCTTCCCGAATATTTCATAAACGGGCCGATGCCCGAAAAACTGCTTGCCGTGTTCAAGGACAAAGCAGAAAGGCTGGAGTTTTGCGAAACGGCAAGGCCTTTCTACATCAAGAAAAGCTCGGCGGAAATGTTATGATAATCAGGCCGCTTGAAGAAAAAGATATCCCTTATGTGGAAGAGATAGAGAAAGAGGCTTTCGGCGACAGAGCGTGGTCGGCAAGCCTTTTTTCTGATGAACTGAAAGATGCCTCCAAACACTATTTAGCAGCCGAAAAAGACGGCGTTTTGTGCGGCTACGGAGGCTTTGCACACATTCTGGACGAGGCTCATATTATGAATATAGCCGTGGACAGGGCATGCCGCGGGCAGAGGATAGGCAGGCAGCTTCTTAAAGCTTTACTCCAAAAGGCAGAGTCGCTGGGGATAAGAGCGGTTACCTTAGAGGTAAGCGATAACAACACAGCCGCTATTTCCCTTTATGAAAGCGAAGGCTTTGCCCTTGCGGGGGTTCGCAAGGATTATTACGGCAAAAACGAGCATGCCCGAATCTACTGGCGAATCATATAAGCGGAGGTCATACTTCGATTATTTCGCATATTCAGTTCGGCAGAGGGCAGGACATCATTTTTTTGCACGGGTGGGGAGGCAATAAAAACAGCCTCGCCGCTTTGGCCAAGCCGTTCGGCGGCGAATACAGGGTAACCCTTGTTGATATGTACGGCTTCGGCGAAACCCCTCATCCCGACAAACCCTTAAATCTCGAAGACTACGGAGAAGCGATAGTCGCCCTAATAAGGCACTACAAGATGGCAAGCGTTGTCCTTGTGGGGCATTCCTTTGGCGGCAAGGTCGCCCTTTGGGTTTCCCGAAAGCACGGGAGCTTCATAGACCGCGTTGTTCTTATAAACTCTTCGGGCATCCGCCCACGCCTCAAACTTCGTGTAAGAATAAGGATTTTCCTTTATAAACTCCGCAAAAAGCTGGGGCTGACTACCGAAAACTTCGGCTCGCCCGACTACCACTCGGCAGAGGGATACCTTAAACACACCTTTTTGAATGTAGTAAACACCCACTTAAACAGGGAACTATCAAAAATAACCCTGCCCGTCCTCATAATCTGGGGCTCGGAGGACCGCGAAACGCCGTTATATATGGCAAAAAAGCTGGAGGCACGGCTGCCTAACGCCAAACTTGCGGTGCTCGAGGGCGCCGGGCATTTTTGCTATCTGGACAGATACGCCGAATGCCTCGCGCTAATTAAAAGGTTTATAGGGGGCAGCGATGAATAAATTACCCATTATTATTTTGTTCTGCGTTACCACCCTTTTATGGTCTTACAGGGCAGTAAGGGCGCTTCAGATGGGCGGCTACAAGCTGTCGCTTGCCGAAATAAGGCCCCGCTTTATAAAAATTCTTATCGAACATTTGGTTCTTTCCGCTCTTGCCGCGGCGTCAATCGTTACGGCGGTATATACGGGCAGCCTGGCTTTATCCTACGGTGTTTTATTTATCCCCATAGTTTATTCGGCGATAGACGCGGCCAAACTCCGCACCCACCTTAAATTCACAAAGCGGGCGGTAAGGCTTTGCGCCGCCGTCGCTGTTGTTTTAGCCTGCCTTCAATTTGTGCTCATTACCGTAGCAAAAACACCCGTCGCTATGGCAATATGCGGGTTTTGCGTGCTTATCCTCTCCCGCGCGGTTTCTGCGGGCGTATGCGCCGCAATTTCGCCCTTCGAATCTCTTAATAACAAACGCTACATAAAGCGGGCAAAAGAAAAAATAAGCAGCCTCAACGCTTTCAAAATTGGCATTACAGGCAGCTTCGGAAAGACCAGCTGCAAAAACATTCTCGCCGAAATGCTGTCGGCAAAATATAAAGTCATAAAGACCGAAAAGAACTATAACACCCCGATGGGGCTTGCCCTCACGGCGCAAAGGATAGAGGGTGACGAAGAAGTCTTTATAGCCGAAATGGGCGCGAAAAGGGAGGGCGACATTGCCGAGCTTGCCAATATCGTAAAGCCAAAGTACGCCATAATTACGGGCGTAGCCCCCCAGCACTTAGCGACTTTCGGAAGCGAGGAAAAAATCTACCGCGCCAAAAGGGAGCTTGTAAAAAGTCTTCCGCCCGACGGCTTCGCGGTGTTCAACGGCGACAATAAACATTCCCTGAAAATGTTCGAGTCCTGCCCCGTAAGGTCCAAAGCGGTATTTACGGCGGCAAACGAAACGGGAATTTACGCCGGCGATATAACCCTAAACAACAACGGCAGCAGCTTCACAGTAAAGGGGATAGGGGAGGACTTGCGCCTAACCACAAGGCTTCTCGGGCGCCACAATATAATTAACATCCTCTTGTGCCTTACCCTCGCTTTAGAGCTGGGTATAGACAGGGAGGCCATAGCCGAGGTTGTAAAAGGGTTAAAGCCCACACCCCACCGCCTTGAGCTTCTGGACACCAGCAACGGCGTGACCGTAATAGACGACAGCTACAACGGAAATATCGAGGGAGTAAAATTTGCCCTTGAGGTTCTTTCGTTATACGCGGGCAAAAGAAAGGTTGTGTTCACGCAGGGCATAGTAGAGTTGGGAAAGAGGCAGGCCGAAATGAACGGGCTTGTGGGGGCAATGACAGCAGAGATAGCCGATGTCGTCATTCTCACGGGCGAAAACGCAAAATACATAAAAGAGGGGCTGTTTAATGGCGGATTCCCCGCCGACCGAATATATATTTTTAAGACATTCAGGGAAGCGTCAGAATCACTTAAGACTATCCTTATGCCTGGCGATGTTTTACTCATCCAAAACGATATTCCGTAAACGGGAGGCTATATGAAGCGGGACATTCTGGTGATTTTCGGCGGCAATTCCACCGAACACGACATTTCTGTTATTACGGCGGTCGAGGCCCTTAACTCCATGCCCATAAAAGGTTACAATGTCATACCGATATACATTCGGGACAGCGTATGGTATACGGGCAGCAGGCTGTTCGAGATAAAATCCTACATAGATTTTAATCCCAAGGGCTTAAACATCGTCTGCGTAAGCGGAGGCAAGGTTTATAAAGCGGGGCATTACAAAAAGTTTGCCGGGTTTTGCGACGCCGATTGCGCCGTATTGTGCACTCACGGCGGCGACGGCGAGAACGGAAGTTTGCAGGGGCTTCTTGAAATGAACGGCATACCGTACACATCGTGCGATGTGCGCACCTCTGCTCTGTGCATGGATAAGCACCTCACAAAGCTCGCTTTGAACGCCATGGGCGTCGATACCGTGGAGGGCAGGGAAATCGTTTTGCCGCACGGCGAAGGCGTAATAGACGAAATAGAGAGCGAATTCGGCTACCCCGTAATGGTAAAGCCCGCCGAGCAGGGAAGCAGCATAGGGTTAACTTTCGCCAAAAACAGAAAAGCGCTTGAGGAAGGGCTTACGGTGGCGGCTGCGTTCGGAAAGAGGGCGCTTGTGGAAAAGGGGCTAACCGATTTTGCCGAGTTAAATGTCGCCGTTGCCACCCTTAACGGAAAGATAGAGGTATCCGAGGTAGAGCGCCCGATTTCGGCCAACGAGTTTTTAACCTACGGCGACAAATACATGGGCGGCGGCAAGGGAATGGCTGACCTCAAGCGGGAATTCCCCGCGAAAATAGACGAAAAGACCGCCAAATACCTAAAAAGCACGGCAAAATCGGTATATGAGCATCTGGGGCTGTTCGGCGTGGTAAGAATGGATTTCCTAAAAAAGGACAAGGTTTACCTAAACGAAATCAACACGCTTCCCGGTTCGCTTGCTCATTATCTTTTCCCCAAATACAGCTATTCGGAGTTTTTGCGCGGGCTTATCGAATCGTCAATTATGAGAGGGGCGGGCAAAAAGGCCGAATACAAAACCGATGTTTTAAGACAGTTGAGAGGGGCGATAAAAAAATAACCCCTAGAAGAGGGGCTTCTGGGGTTCAACCGTTATTGTTTTATAATCTGTATACGACACCAGTCCGGGCTTGCCCAGCCTTTTTACATTTATACGCCTGGTATAGTCCACATCGACCTTGGGAGAGGCGGAAGCCTTGCTGTAAAAGGCCACAAAAGAGGCGGCTTTAGATAGCACAGTTGGCGGCACATCCTTTCCGTTTGTGATTATTATTCCGTGCGAGCCGTGATAACCTTTGGCGTGCAGCCATATATCCCTTGAAGAGGCAATTTTGAAGGTTATGCTGTCGTTTTGGGCGTTGTTTTTGCCTATGTAAACGGTAAACCCGCCGATTTCTGTCTTAATCGGTTCGGAGGGCCTCAGCTTTTTGGGGTTTCTCTGCGCTTTAGCTTTATTCGCCCCCGAAACGGTGTTCAACTCTTCCTCGATTTCAACAAATTCGGCCTCGGCGGAGCAGTTTTCGAGGCTTTGCTCGATGTTCAACAGGTACTCCTGAAGTTCGATAAGCTCTTCGCGCTCTTTAAGGGCATAAGCCCTGCCGCCCTTCAGTTTTGTGTACTTTTTGAAATATGCCTCGGCGTTTTTCATGGGCGGGAGCAGTGGGTCAAGCTTTACCGTGATTTCTTTGTCGTTATAAAAATCGTATACGGTTACGCTGTCGCATCCTTTGGCAATCTGATAGGCGTTGCACTTTATAAGCTCCCCGATTTGAAGGTATTTCTCGGCTTCCTCACATTCGGCAAGGCGGAGGGCGTTATCCTTAAGCCGTTTTTCGGTCTTGGATTTTAGCCGTTTGAGAATCTGGTACAGCCTTCTCGCGGCTGCCGATTTCCCGCTTCCTTCGGATATGTGAGAGTAGTAAATATCCATCGCCACGCTAAGCGATTCTGTCTTGACAAAGTCACCGCTTATGCTTTCATAAGGATAGGCGAAAAAGCCTTTAGGCTTGCCTTGACTGTCTTTCAAACAGCAGGGCGAATACCTTTCGCTGCGGTAAATATTCAATAATCCGTTAAGTGCTTCCGCGGCGGGTTTAGCCGAAATTAACCCCTCGATTTCGGCTGCGGTTTCTTTAGACGCGCCCACAAAACTGCCGAGAATATCCTTGGCGGTTTTAATGTTTTCGAGAGTTTGGGTATCCGTAAAAAAGATATTGGGAGCAAATTGCGGGGGAGGAGTGTATTTCAAATTTGGGAACAGGCTTCGGGAATTTTCTTCAATCATCCTTCTCGTGCAATCCAGAATCGTGTTATCATCCCTTGCGAGAACGAAGTTTGGGAAGCCCCCGATTTCAAGGATTATCTTGTACCGCATAAGGTCGTGCAGCTCGTTTCGGGATGTAACTTCGCATACCATTATGCGGTCGTTGTTAAGAAGGTAAAACCCTTCGATTACCCCGCCCGTAAGGTGCTTTCTTAGCAACATACAGAAAGGGGAAGGCGACGGGGGAGAAGGAATTTTTGCCGAGGTAATATGTACCCTTGACACGGGTTTTCGCGCGCAGAAAAGCAGGGTAAGATTCTTACCTTTTGCCCTCAGGTCGATATAAATATCGTCATCCGAGGGCATACTGATTTTGTTTATCCGCCCGCCCGAAAGCGCGTCCGAAAGCTCTTCGGCTAAGGCGTTAAGAGTGAAATAATCGTTCGGCATGCTTTCATTATAGGCTAAAAATCGGTTTTTTACAAATAAAATATATAGTTTGTAAAGTTTTGGGAATAAAGCGTTTGCAAACTTTTGTTGGGTATGTTATCATTACAAAGATACAAGTATTGGAGGTTAGTTACAAATGGAATATTCTGTGCAGAAGCTTGAAAGATCCCGTGTCGAAATCGCAGTCAGCGTAGAAAAGAACGAGTGGGACGATTGCATTTTAGAGGCTTACAAGAAAACCAAGGGACATTACAGGATCGAAGGCTTCCGCCCCGGCAAAGCGCCGTTTAATGTTATAGTAAAAATGTATGGCAAGGAAGTTTTCCTTGAGGATGCCGCCGACATCGCCATGAACAAGTATTATTCGCAAATCCTTGACGAAAACAAGGACATTGAGCCCGTGGCGAGGCCGCAGGCTGATATAAAGGTTATAAGCACCGACGAGTTCAAGTTTGTCATAACCGTCGAGGTTATGCCTTCCTTCGAGCTTCCCGCATATAAAGGCCTCACGATCGGGAAGGTTGCCGCCGAGGTATCCGACGAAGAGGTCGAAAAAGAGCTTAAAAGGCGCCAGGAGCAGGCTTGCCGCTGGATTAATGTTTCGGACAGGCCGGCAGCCATGGGCGACAGGACAATAATAGATTACAGCGGCAGCGTGGACGGCGTTAAGTTCGACGGCGGCACCGCCGAAAAGCAGGCCCTTGACCTCGGCAGCAATATGTTCATACCCGGCTTCGAAGACCAGGTCGCAGGTATGTCGATAGGTGAAGAAAAGGATATAACCGTCAAGTTCCCCGACGACTATCACGCAGCCGAGCTTGCAGGCAAAGAGGCTGTTTTTGCCGTAAAGCTGCACGAGATAAAGGTTAAAGAGCTTCCCGCATTGGACGACGAGTTCGCCAAGGATGTAAGCGAATTCGACACGCTCGAGGAATATAAGAACGACATTAAGAATAAGATGGTAAATGCCGCCGAGCAAAGGGCAAGGTACGAAGAAGAAACCCGCCTTGTAGACGCTATAACCGCTTCCGCCGACATCGAGCTTCCCGACGCCCTTGTGGACGCCGAACTCGACCGCATGATAGAAGAACTTAAGATGCGCATGGCTTACAGCGGGCTAAGGTATGAGGACTACCTCAAGTACACCGACACCACCGAAGAGTCCCTGCGCGCCGACAGAAGGGATGACGCCGTAAGGGCTGTAAAGTCCCGCCTCATCCTCGAAAAGATCATCGAAACCGAAAAAATCGATGTCACCAAAGAGGAAATGGACGCCGCCCTCCAGAAGGAAGCCGAAAAGGTTGGCAAGTCCCTCGAAGAGTACACCAAGGGCCTCAACCAGAATTCCTTCGGACGCATCATAAACGGCATAATGAGCGACAAACTGTTCGACTTCCTGCGTTCCAACAACACGATAGCCTAGTTCTTCAAGGATAAAACAAGTTTTTTCGCCAAAGAAGATAATAAATCGCGCGGGAAGGCGGATTACGGCTTCCCTCGCGAGAAATATCATATAATAATAAGGAGAAAATTTATGACAAAGGAAATTAAGAGCTATCTTCCCATTCCTACGGTAATAGAGCAAACCAACAGGGGCGTCATGACTTACGACCTGTATTCGCGCTTGCTTGAAGACCGCGTAATCTTTCTCTCGGGCGAAATTACCGACCAAACAGCAAACCTTGTTGTAGGGCAGCTTTTATATCTCGAAACCAAAGACCCCACTAAAGAAATATCCCTTTATATAAACAGCCCCGGCGGAAGCGTATCGGCAGGCCTTGCCATATACGACACCATCAACTTTATTAAATGCGATGTGTCTACAATCTGCGTAGGGCTGGCGGCTTCTATGGGCGCTTTCCTTCTTGCCGCGGGCACAAAGGGCAAGCGCTACGCCCTCCCCAACAGCGAGATTATGATACATCAGCCCATGGGCGGCGCGCAGGGGCAGGCAAGCGACATAGCAATAGTCGCCGAGCACATACTTAAAATTAAGAAAAAGCTAAACGAGATACTTGCCGAAAGGACGGGCCAGCCCTTAGAAAGAATCGAAAAGGATACCGACCGCGACAATTACATGTCCGCGCAGGAGGCTTTGGAATACGGAATAATAGATAAGATATTCCAAAAGAGGCAATAACCTCCTCATTTTCATAATTATTAACAGCAAGGAAAGCATGGATAAAAACACACAGTTCCCCAAAAACATATTCTGCTCGTTTTGCGGCAAATCCGAATCTCAGGTAGAGTCGATAATCTCGGGGCAGAACGGCGCCTTTATTTGCTGCGAGTGCGTCCAACGCGCGGCAAAGGTGCTGTCCGACGCCAGGCAGGAGATAGAAAACCGCAATACAAGCATAAATCTTCTCCGTCCCAGAGAGATAAAAGAAAAACTGGACGAATACATTATCGGCCAGGACGAAGCCAAGCGAACTCTCTCGGTTGCCGTGTACAACCATTATAAGCGTATCGGCGCAAAGTCGGATAAGAGCTTTGCCGATGTAGTGCTGGAAAAAAGCAATATCCTGCTAATAGGCCCAACGGGAAGCGGCAAAACGCTGCTTGCCAAGACGCTTGCCAACATCCTCAATGTGCCATTCGCCATTGCCGACGCCACCACCCTCACCGAGGCGGGCTATGTGGGCGAGGATGTTGAGAATATACTTCTTAAGCTGATCGTAAACGCCAAGGGCGATGTCAAGAGGGCAGAAAAGGGCATTATTTATATAGACGAAATAGATAAGATTAGCCGCAAAAGCGAGAATATGTCTATAACCCGCGATGTAAGCGGCGAGGGCGTACAGCAGGCGCTTCTCAAGATAATAGAAAGCACTGTAGCCAATGTGCCCCCTCAGGGCGGAAGGAAGCACCCGCAGCAAGAGTTTATCCAGATAGACACCTCTAACATCCTTTTTATCTGCGGCGGCGCTTTCGTAGGGCTGGAGAAAATAATAGATAAACGCAAAGACGCATCCAGCATAGGCTTCAGCTCCAATCTGCGCACTTCCGAGGGTACCTATACCGAAATGATCAGGGATATCCAGCCCGACGACCTCATTAAGTACGGGCTTATACCCGAATTCGTGGGAAGGCTTCCCATCGTCACAGCTCTCGACCCTCTCGACGAGGAGGCGCTAGTAAGGATTCTCAACGAACCCAAGAACGCTCTCATAAAGCAGTATAAAAAGCTGTTCGCCATGGACGGGGTAGAACTTGAGTTCGAGGACGAAGCGGTAAGGGCCATCGCCCGCAAGGCGTACGAACTCAAGACCGGCGCCCGCGGACTGCGCACCATAATTGAAAACGCGGTTATCTCCCTTATGTTCGATGTCCCCTCGGATACCGATATCGTAAAGGTAACCATCACCGCCGACACCATCAATAATAAGGTACTACCCAAAATTACCAAAAAAAGCGCCTGATAAAGATTAACTAATGTAATAAAAATAAAAGGCGGGAAGTTAACAATTTTTCGCCTTTTTGCGTTTTGGAATAAATTATACGCTTTTTTACCATTTATTGTGGCCGTCGTCGGGTTGCGTACAATTATGTTTTATGCTACAATTTTGACACTAAGAGGAACTTATGAAGACAGCAACCAAAAAAATACTCGCGATACCGACCGCAAAGCTCATTTTTCCGCATTCTTCGGGGATTGTAAATTTCAATAACCCCGAGATTATTGCCGCGCTTAAGCAGGCGGGTCTCGAAAACAAAGAAATCATCCTTGTCCCCACCGACAGGGGTGTAATCGAAGAGGACTACCTCGGCATAAGGGCGGAGATAGAACAGCTCTTTTCGCCGTTCCCTTTCGAGATTAAGCTTGCCTACAAAGCCGGGCGCAGGGTGCGCATTGTCGAGGCCGTAACCGAAAACGGCGTCACGATGGTAGATGTACGCCCCGTTATATTCAAAAAGGGCAGCGACGCCATCGTCGACCAGCTTTACGACAAGGCAGTAGAGGTCTACGATCTCTTTATCTCAAAGACCGCGCGCCGCAAGCTCCCATTAACCAGAGAAAACCTTAACACCGACCTCGATATGATCGTGGCGGGGCTTCCCATAAAGAACAAGAGCGACTTTTTGCTTAACATCAAGACCGACGAAAGGCTTCTGATGTTTATCCAGGCCATAAACGAGGCCCTCATGGTGATTACCGTCGACGACGCCATAGCCGCCAAGGTCAAGGAGTCTATTGACGAAAACCAAAGGGAATACTACATACGCGAGCAGATAAAAGCGCTCAGCGAGGAAATCGGCGAGGATGACGAATCCGCCGAATACCGCAAAAAGATTGAGGCAAGCAAGGCGCCCGAAAACATAAAGGAAAAGCTCCGCAAAGAAGCCGACCACCTGAAGCGCACGGCTCCCGCCTCACCCGAAATGGCGCTTATCAAAAACTACCTCGACACCGTTTTGGAGCTTCCGTGGGGCGTATACACCGAGGATAACGACAACCTTGCCGATGCGCAAATGGTACTCGACGAAGACCACTACGGGCTGCAAAAGGTTAAGGAAAGGCTTATAGAGGCTTTGGCCGTTCGTAAGCTATCAAAAGAGGGCAGAAGCCCCATAATCTGCCTTGTAGGCCCTCCCGGAATCGGCAAGACCTCCATCGCCCAGTCCATAGCCCGCGCCATGAACAAAAAGTATGTGCGCGTAAGCTTCGGCGGCGTCCGCGACGAAGCCGAAATAAGAGGGCACCGCAAGACCTATGTAGGCGCAATGCCCGGCCGTATCATAAACGGCATAAAGACCGCGGGCTCGATGAACCCCGTATTCCTTATGGACGAAATCGACAAGATGGCAAGCGACTACAAAGGCGATCCCGCGAGTGCGTTGCTTGAGGTACTCGACCCCGAGCAAAACCGCAACTTCAGGGACCACTTCCTCGAAGTGCCCTTCGACCTCTCGCAGGTGCTGTTTATCACAACCGCCAACACGCTTGAAACCATCTCGAGGCCTCTGCTTGACCGTATGGAAGTAATAGAGATGAGCGGCTACACCGACCCCGAAAAGGTCGAAATCGCCAAGCGCCACCTTATACCCAAGGCAATAAAGCAAAACGGTATTAAGCCCGAATGGGTGACGATAGCCGACGAGGCAATTCAAAGCATAATAACCCACTACACCCGCGAAAGCGGCGTAAGAGGGCTCGAAAAGCAGGTTAACGCCATAATGCGCAAGATAGCCCGCCGCTTTGTCGAGAACGCATCGGCAGAGCCCGCGAATATCACAAAATCCAACCTCAAAGAGTATCTCGGCGAAAGAAAATATACCGAAACCCAGCTCTCCAACCATGACGAGGTTGGCGTGGTGACAGGGCTTGCCTGGACTTCTGTTGGCGGCGATACGCTGTCCATAGAAGTCATGCTCACAAAGGGCAAGGGCGAGATAATCCTTACGGGTAACCTCGGCGATGTCATGAAGGAAAGCGCACGCATAGCCGTAAGCTACTGCAGAAGCATATCCGATATGCTCAATGTGGATGAAAACTTCTTTAAAGAACACGATATCCACATCCATGTGCCCGAGGGCGCGACCCCCAAGGACGGGCCTTCCGCCGGCATAACGATTGCCACCGCTTTGGCGTCGGCAATCTCCAACCGCAAGGTAGACCACAGCGTCGCAATGACGGGCGAGCTTACCTTGAGGGGCAAGGTGCTTCCGATAGGCGGGCTTAAGGAAAAGACGCTTGCCGCCGTCCGCGCGGGTATCAAAAAGGTATTCCTGCCCGAAGAAAACCGCAAGGACTACGACGAGCTTCCCGACATCGTAAAACAAAAACTGGAGTTCAACTTTGTGTCAAATGTTAACTCCGTAATAAATGGAGCATTGCTTTGATAATACGAAAAGCCGAATTCATTACATCTGCCGCCGACGCGCTTACGGAGATAGACTCTCCTCAGTTCGTTATGTGCGGCAGATCTAATGTTGGCAAATCCTCATTCATTAATATGCTGGCGAACAATTCCAAGCTCGCCAAAACCTCAAAAGACCCCGGAAGGACGAGGCTTATAAACTACTTTTCATTTAACGGCGGCGAGTTTACCCTTGTAGACCTTCCCGGCTACGGCTACGCCCGTGTGTCCGACGCCGAAAAGCAAAAGTGGGCGGGAATGATAGAGGGGTATTTGAACCACTCCGAAAACCTTGTCGCGGCGTTTGTGCTTCTGGATATCCGCCACCCCGCCACAAAAGACGACTTAATGATGATAAACTACCTTTACGCCTCCGCCAAACCGTTTGTCCTAATCGCTACTAAGGCGGACAAGCTATCCAAATCCCAGATTGCCAACCAGAAAAGGGCGCTCGCACAAAGCCTCAAAGTAGGGGAGGCCGATATAATCGCCGTATCTTCTCTGACGCGCTACGGCAAGGAAGCCGTTTTAGACAAAATTGAAAGCCTCTTGGCCTTACAGAAATAAATCTGTGGTATTACCACAGAACCGGCGTTTCCATTATAAATAAATTAAGAGGAATGCTCTTTTTCTAAAAAATTTGCACCAATTTATTCCCGACCAGATCGCAGGAAGTAAGATAATAGGGTATACCCCTTTTTTCTGTTTTAAGGACAGCTCTGGACGCTGTGCCATGCAGGTGCCCGTATACAACGGCGTCGGCTTTGTGCGCGTCTATAAGCCTTGTAAAGTCCGAATCTTCCAGCCTGGAGTTGAAGGGCGGGAAGTGCATCATGACAATAAGCCTGTCGCCTTCCTGCCTTATACCGTCGGCGGCTTTAAGGCTCATGTCCAGCCTTATTTTTTCGCGCTCATATAGCTTTATATCCTCTGGAGTGGATTTCAGCCCCGCCTCGGGCACCGTCCAGCCCCTTGTCCCGCAAATGACAAAATCGCCTATCCTTATGGCGTCGTTTTGGATGGATTTAATTGTAGGCGGAAGCTTAGCCCGAAGCTTGGATATGCTCTCCCACCAGTAGTCGTGGTTGCCCCTCGTGATTACCTTAATGCCTTTAAGGGCGTCTATCATTTGCATATCAAGAAGAGCCCCGTCCAGCTTCATAGCCCACGAGATATCTCCGGGTATTAACACAATATCATCATCTTTAACTTTGGTATCCCAATCGGCGCAAATATGTTGCCAATAGTCCGCCCAAACGGCTCCGAAGATGTCCATCGGCTTGTCGTCGCCCGAGGATAAATGAAGGTCGCTTATTGCGTATACATTCATATTATTATGTTACCATAAAATGGCGCCTTTTACAAGCGGGCAACCTTCGATATGTATAATTCGGATTGTTTAACGCGTAGGGTATATAGGCATGGCGAAAGCGGCCGAGCAGACATCCTCCGAGTAGTTGTTGCAGGGCGGCAAGTTAATAAAGCCGCAGGTGTTAATTACGATATCGACATCGGCGACAATCCTTACTATTATGGTAGTGCAAAGCGTGATGGTAAGGATGTTATCTTCGAGGCTTCCCAGAAACCCACTGACATTTGTAGTCACCGAAACCTCGGCGGGCACGAGAGAATCACGGGGCACTCTCATCAATAAATCCTGGTTAAGTACCACCTGCGTGGTGCCCACCACGGGGTCGCCGTTGGCGTTTTGCGCCACCACCTGCAGCGGGATTGTTTGGGTAAACCTAACCCTCGAGCAGCCCGCCGTGTTAGTAGGCGTAATAGTGAGGTCGGAAATTATGCTTGTCCCGTCGCTTATAACCTCGACAAAGGTTTCCGCGGGTTCGGGAAAGTTTACGAACAGCTGCTCGTCCAGCCTGCGCTGCTGAATACACGCGTCAAACACCCTTTTTGTAAGAATACATATCCGCTGGGGCCTGTTTGTGTATGTAAGTCCTGAATTACATGGCATAACACAACTCTCCAATTTTCTTGTTGTATTACTATACGCATTTGCATAATAAATTGTGAGTTCCGTTAAGAAAATAATACACATAATCCGGATTGCCGCCCGAAGCGCCGCGCCATAAGCGTATTGTTCTGTTTTTTCTTAATCTCGAACATCTGTTTAATAATTCCACCTTTTTTGTGTCGTAAAAGGGCGGGTTTTTGGTAATTTTGTCCCTAAAATTGATGAAATTTTATTAAAAATTCCTATCAGGTGGAGAAAAGTGGAAAATAAATGTTATAATATAATCACCAAAGGAGGAGAAAAAGGCGAGATGGCGTTCTTCGGCACACACTCATTACAGCTTGATGAAAAGAACCGTATGCGCATACCCGCGAAGTTTCGCGCCAAGCTGGGGGCCGACTTTTATATCGCTTACGGCGCCGGCGGCTGCCTTACGATTATGCCCGCCGAGAGTTTCGGGAAGTTTATCGCGCCCTTCTCCCAAATACCCGCTTCCGACCTCGAGGCGAGGGAATCCGTAAGGCGCATACTTGCTACGGTTGAGCAGCCCGAAGAGGACAGTCAGGGAAGGTTTGTGCTTCCCCAGCATTGCAGGGCATACGCCTCAATAGACAAAAAGGTTGTATTCGTCGGCGTAGGCGAAAACATCGAAATTTGGAGCGAAGAGAAATTCGCAGCCAAGAATATAGGCGAACAGGATACCTTCGATAAAGCGGTAGTGCTTCTCGCCAAATACGGACTATGACAGAATTCGTGCATATCCCCGTGCTCTATGACGAAGTTATAGAGGGGCTGAACATAAAACCGGACGGAATATATGTAGACGGCACGCTGGGCGGAGGAGGGCACTCCGCGGGAATAGCGGGGATGCTTACGACGGGAAGGCTTATAGCAAACGACCTGGATACAGAGGCGATAGAAGCCGCCGGGCAAAAGCTGGGAAGCCTAGCCGAAAAAGTAACTTTTATACACGACGATTACAAGAATATAGAAAAGCACCTTGACGAATTAAATATCGATAAAGTGGACGGCATACTTCTGGATCTCGGCGTAAGCTCTTACCAGATAGACACCGCCGAAAGAGGCTTCTCTTACACAAAGGACGCGCCTTTGGATATGAGGATGGACAGAAGCGGCGGCATCACGGCAGGGGATGTGGTAAACACCTACCCCGAAAGGGAGCTGGTGAGAATTTTCACCGAGTACGGAGAGGAGAGGTTCGCGAGAAAGATAGCTTCCGATATCGTAAAAGCGAGGGCAAAAAAGCCCATTGAAACCACTTTAGAGCTCGCCTCGCTAATAGCCGAGGGCTACCCCTTAGGATTTAAGCTAGGGCACCCCGCAAAGAGAGTGTTTCAGGCGCTCAGGATTGAGGTAAACGGCGAGCTTAACGGGCTGTATCAGGCGGTCGAGGGGATGGCGAGAAGGCTTAAAGCCGGCGGAAGGATGTGCGTAATTACCTTCCATTCGCTGGAGGACAGAATAATTAAAACCTGCTTTAAGAATCTCGAGGCCTCCTGCGTATGCGACAAGAATATGCCCGTCTGCACTTGCGGCAAGGTAAGCGAAATAAAGATACTTACAAAAAAACCGATAGAAGCAAGCAAGGAAGAGCTTATCCGCAATAAGAGGGCGGAAAGCGCGAAGTTAAGGATAATAGAGAAAAAATAAATAAGGAGGAAACAATGGTTACTTTAAGAAGGGATGTTGCGGCTGCGGTAAGCAACAAAATCTTTGACAAGAAGCACAGGGATGCCCAAGAGCTGACCGCTTATGATTTGTTCATGGAAAAGAAGAAGCAGCAAAGATACCTTTGCGATTATAAGCCTGTTGTTTCCGACCGTAGCATAGAACCCGAATGCAGGGCGGACGATGGGGTAAAGATTAAGGAGAAATTCCACAAAATATTCGGTAAGGCTCCCAAAGAACAAAAAACGGTAGACCAAAAGGAAGAAAGCGTAGTATATCATACCGACAACATCGATAACGAATATAAAAGCTATCTCCTCGAGCAGCTCAACCGTACCGAGCCGGGAGAGCTTATGGATAAGGAAACATTTTATCAAAAAAGGTACTCTAAAACTGCGCCCGCTTTCGCAGGCGCTGCGATAGCTGCAGCTCCAGCAAAGAGGGAGGCCCGCAGGCTTTCCAAAAACGGAAAAATTTTTGTAGCGGTTTATGTTCTTGTAGTGGCGCTCGTTGCATCTATTATACTAGCCGTAAACAGCGTTACCGCGCCGCCCAGAGCCGACGCCAGTTCGGGTAGCGAGGACGCCCAAGGGGTGATTTCGCCCATGGACATTCCCTCAGACGGCGCGCAGGGATCCAATAACGGGTTCGACAAGTTGCTGGACGGACTAAGCAACGGGTAGGTAGCCAAAAATCAACCAATTCACTCATTACCAACAAAGGAAAAGGTTGCTGGCGGTAATAATGCTGGCGGCCTTTTTGTTTGCCGCGCTTATAGGCAGGCTTATATATATCGAGGTTATAACCTCATCCGATCTGCAGGCAAAGGCGATGGAGCAATGGATGCGCGATGTCCCTTTGCAGGCGGAAAGGGGTGAGATTTACGACAGAAACGGCGTACTTCTGGCCGACAGCGAAACCGTTTACACCGTTTACGCCCGACCTATGTCGGTTTCGAACAAAGCGAAAACCGCCTCAATACTTGCCGAAACGCTGGGGCTGGACAAAGAAACCGTTTATAGCAAGCTTCACTCGAGAATCTCCGAAATCACGATAGCGAAAAAAGTCACCAAAGAGGAAATGCTTAAGCTGTATAACTCTGAGGCAACGGGGCTTTATTATTCGCAGACAATATCGCGGGTTTACCCTTACGGAGATTTTATGACACAGATACTTGGCTTTACCAACTTAGACGCGCAGGGGCAGACGGGTGTGGAGGCGTACTACGACAAGTATCTATCGGGAACCGACGGGTATCTTCTTACCGAAACCGACCTCGTGGGCAGGGAGCTTGATACGGGCGTCACGAGGTATGTGGCGGGCAAAAAGGGCAACAGCGTTTATTTAACTTTGGATTATTATATTCAATCCTTCGCCGAAAAGGCGGTGGATGCCGCGATGATAAACCATAAGGCATTGGGCGCGTCGGCAATTGTAATGAACGCCAAAACGGGGGAAATCTACGCCATGGCGCAGGCTCCCTCTTTTGATTTGAACAATGTGCCCCGCGACAACATAGCCGAGCTTTTCTCTTATTCCAAATCCACATTAATAAGCAATGTATTCGAGCCGGGCTCGACATTCAAGATCCTTACGGCCGCTATCGGGCTCGAAACGGGCGCAATAAGCGTAAACACCGCCTGCTACTGCCCGGGATACCGTATGGTAGACGGGCAGAAAATAAGGTGCTGGAAAACGATTGGGCACGGAAGCCAGAAGTTTTACGAGGGCGTGCAGAACTCCTGCAACTGCCTCTTTATGGATACCGCCTTAAAAATAGGCTCAAACAGATTTTACGATTACATTTATAAATTCGGCCTAAACGAAAAAACAGGCATAGACTTCAGCGGCGAAGGCAAGGGGCTTCTTATCCCCCGGGCCGATGTCAAGCCCGTAGACCTTGCCCGCATAGGGTTCGGGCAGGCGATAGCCGTAACGCCCATAGCGCTTTTAAGAAGCGCGGCGGCTGTGGTAAACGGCGGAAACCTCGTTACGCCCTACATTCTGGACAGGGTAGAGGATACAAGCGGTAAAATTATCGTCAAAAATGCACCGTCCGTAAAAAAGGGTGTTATAAGCGAAACAACCTCGGCAACAATGCGGGATGTGCTGGAGTCCGTTGTAACAAACGGAAGCGGGCGTAACGCGTCTGTGGCGGGATACCGCATCGGCGGCAAGACAGGCACCGCCCAAAAATACATAAACGGCGTTATAGCAAGGGGCAAATACACCTCGACATTTATCGGCTTTGCCCCCGCGGACGATCCCGAATATATCGTCCTTATGGTAGTGGACGAGCCGCAGGGGCTGTACTATGGAAGCATCGTCGCCGCGCCGTATGTAGGCGATATCTTCAGGGGGATATTCGCCTATAAAAATATAAGCCCCGCCGTCACCCCCGAACCCGTCGAAACATTTATAATGCCCAATCTTATAGGCATGACGCCGCAGCAAGCCAACGCCGAGCTTACAAAGCTTAAGATATTTGTGGAAATAGCAGGAGAGGAGGGCATCGTTGTAAGGCAGACGCCCGCCGCGGGGGTGTATGTATCCGCCAAGAGCGTGGCTGTATTGGAAATAGGCTAGATAAAGTATAAATTGCTTGCGAAAAGGAGGGTAAAATTGTGACACTTAAGGAATTATTAAGGGGAGTAAACTATATTTCGGCAAACCTGCCGCTCTCGACGCCCGTAGAGCACATTTGCGCGCACTCGGAAGAGTG
>DGDU01000014.1:303-684 GCA_002385605.1 Christensenella sp. UBA3944 | reverse complement strand
CATTTGCGCGCACTCGGAAGAGTGCACCAAAGGCTCTTTGTTTTTTGCCATGAGGGGGCAAACCAACGACGGCAACAATTATGTTAACGACGCTTTGGTTAAGGGGGCCGCGGTTATCGTGTCCGAATTCCCGCAGCCCGACAGCGTGCCTCATATCATTGTCGAAAACATAAGAGGCGCGATAGGCATAATGGCGTCAAATTTCTACGGAAACCCGCACAAAAAGCTCAAAATTATCGCCGTAATTGGCACAAACGGCAAGACGACCACCGCTAACATGATAGGCAATATCCTTAATTTCAGCGGCAAAAAAACTGCGATTTTCGGCACTTTGGGCGCGAATATTCTGGGCAAAGAGCTTCCATGCGACCTTACCACCCC
>DGDU01000014.1:0-155 GCA_002385605.1 Christensenella sp. UBA3944 | reverse complement strand
GATATGCACAGGCTTTTCGCCGAGGCGGTAAAGGATGGCTGCGAGTATGTCGCAATGGAGGTATCCGCACACGCCATCCATTACAACAAGACAAACGGCGTAACCGCCGATATAGCAATATTTACAAACCTATCGCAGGATCACCTTGACTTTTT
>DGDU01000008.1:52024-60817 GCA_002385605.1 Christensenella sp. UBA3944 | reverse complement strand
ACAAGCCCCAGCAACAGCTGGGAAGTCTGGCACGAGGGCAACATATCCGGCAAGTATTTAAGGATTTCCATCGAAATCTGGGGCTGGAAGGAAGTAAATATGAAGGTACATAACTTCCGCCTTATATTCAACCCCACGCCCATATCCCTTTGGAAGCAGGGCGGCAAAGCCGACTGGGGAACCCTGACCCGCGCGGGCACCGCTTCGCTGGCAACGGGCTGCAGCACCTATAATGACCCTTCGGGCGCGTATTGGATCTCGGGCGCTACGGCGGCGAGCAACGGCGACTGCAGGTATAACGAAAATTACAATTTTAACGACGGCATCACCCGCAATCGGTACGGCACCCCCGACAACGAGCTTATAATGGACCAGGGCAGCAACGGGCAAAACAGAAAGCTCATGCACCTGCTGACCATTCCGCTGTCCGCGGATATCCAAAGCGAAATCGCCGCGGGCAGGATTACGATGACCTTCACCACCTATCTAGGCAACAGGCAGCTGGACGACGCCACCTCGTGGATATTTATCGCTTGGGGCTCGGGCTCCAAAAACCTCGAAGGTTTTTATACCTCTAAAGTAGCTTTTTCGTCGCGCACAAACGGCAAAGGGGCGTTCTGGCACTATATGTCGGCGTCACTTAGCGGCGCGGTTTCGGGCGTCACCCATGTAAGGGTAGGGCTGATGCAGGTAAGAGGCTCTCACAGCGGAGTGCAATCCGAGCTTTACGGCAAGGAGATGGCGCTCACAATAACCCCCAGCATAAGCGTAAAGGCAAACAATGTTTCCAAAATCTACGGAGATTCCGACCCCGGCCTCACCTATACGATAACCGCTGGCAAGCTTTTGGGCGGCGATTCGCTTTCGGGCTCTTTAACCCGCGCCTCGGGCAATACGGTTGGCTCATATACCATATCCCAGGGCGGGCTCACTAACCCCAATTACAATATAAGCTTTTCAAACGGCACCTTTACCATCAACCCCAGGCCTATAACGGTAGCAGCTAACCATTCGCAGGGCAAGGTTTACGGCGATAGCGACCCCGTGCTCACCTACACCATATCGGCGGGCAACCTTGTGGGAAGCGATACCCTGTCGGGCGCTCTCGCGCGGCAAGCGGGCGAAGCGGTAGGCACCTATCCCATCAACAGAGGCAACCTGGCCAACAGCAACTACGATATCAACTTCCTCGGGTCGGATTTTACCATCACCCAGAGGCCGATAACCGTGATAGCCGACCCGAAGGAGAAGGTTTACGGCGACCCGGACCCCGCCCTTACATACAAGATAACGGGCGGCAACCTTGTGGGAAGCGATACCCTGTCGGGCGCGATAACGCGCCAAGAGGGCGAAACCGTGGGAGGCTACATTATTCAAAAAGGCAGCTTGGGCAACGGCAACTATTCGATAACCTTTGTCGACTCCGTGCTAACCATAACCCCGCGGCAGATATCCGTCGCGGCAAACGCGGCGTCCAAAACCTACGGCGACCCCGACCCCGCCGAGTTAACCTATAGGATAACATCGGGAAATCTTGTAAACGGCGATTCTTTCAGCGGCGCCCTGCAAAGGCAGCCCGGCGAGGACGCGCGCTCCTACACAATCAACAAACATACGCTTTCGCTAAGCGAAAACTACACTCTCAATTATATAAGCGCCAGCTTCACAATTACGCCAAGGCAGATAATGGTAGCCGCCGACAACAAGAGTAAAATTTACGGCCAACCCGACCCCGGGCTTACATACTCAATAGTGTCGGGAAGCCTCGCCTTCAGCGATACCTTCACGGGCAATGTCGCCCGTGCCGGCGGCGAATCGGTTGGCTTCTACACCATTCGCCAAAACGACCTCAGGCTAAGCAGCAACTATACTTTGTTGTTCACCAACGGCGCTTTCACCATCGAAAGGCGGCCCATAACCATAAAGGGCGACACCGTCAGCAAGATATATGGCGAGGCCGACCCCGCCTTTACATATTCAATAACCGCGGGCAGCCTGGTGGGAAGCGACAAACTTTCGGGCACCCTCGCGAGGGATGCGGGCGATAATGCTGGCACCTACAACATCACCCAAGGCACGGTAAACAACACCCATAACCCCAATTACGACATAACCTATGTAAACGGACAGCTTACAATTCTTACATACGAAATAGCGGTTACGCCTTCGCTGTTCACAAAGATTTACGGCGAAGATGACCCTGAACTTACAGAGGAAATACAGACGGGCATAAACGGCGAAACCGTCACCGTTGTTTACACAAGGGAAGAAGGCGAAAACGCGGGAAGCTACAGCCTTCTCACGGTCGATTTCGCCGAGCCGCAACAGAACTACACGGTAACTTTCGCCGAAGGAAGCGCGGAGGGCAAATTCGCTATCGGCAGGCGCCCCATAACCGTGACAGCCGACTCCATAAACAGGATATTCGGCGAGCCGCTCATTTACGAATACACCTATCGGATAACCTCGGGCTCGCTTGCTTTCTCCGACACACTTTCGGGCGAGCTTGCCTGCGAGGCCGTTCAGGCCGCGGGCCGGTACCCGATATCACAAGGCACTTTAACGGACGAGAATAACCCCAACTATGCGATAACCTTTGTGGGCGCCTTCTATAATATTTCCAAGGCTAGCATAGGGGTAAGCGTGCCAAAAAACACCTACTATAAGATTTTCGCCGAGGACGACCCTCAGCTCACGCATGAAACAGACGGGGTAGGCGAGAAATTCTTTGTCACCTTTACCCGTGAGCCGGGCGAGGACGCGGGATTTTACGATATCGTAAGCGTAGCCTCACAAGACCCCAATTACCAGGTATACATACAAGGCGATTCGGGCAAGGATAGCTTCGAGATAAGAAGGCGGCAGATAACCGTATTTGCCAACCCCGCTGGGCACATCTACGGCGAGGCGGACGCCATTATAACCTTCTCCGTAGCCAACCTTCCGTCGGGCTACACCGTCGCGGGCACGCTTTCGCGTGAGGAAGGCAAGGATGTAAACACCTATCAGATCCTGCAAGGCAGCGTAACCGACGAGAATAATCCCAACTATGCGATAACCTTTGTGGGCAACACCTACACAATCTACCGCCGCCCGATAACGGTTACGGCGATAGACACGGGGCACACCTACGGCGACCCCGAAGCACCCTTGTGCTTCGACAGCGGCGACATAGCGGAGGGCGACAGCCTCACAGGCACTCCCGGCATCCCCGGCCCAAACGCAGGAGTATACAATATAACGCAGGGGACACTCACCAACGCCAACAACCCCGATTACGACATACAGTTCGTAAGCGCCGTCTGCGTTGTAGGGCGCAGGCCGATAACCGTAACCCTTAAGCCGCAATCCTCCGAGTACGGCGCGCCGGTAATTATAAACAGCAAGGCGTATACCGTAACCTCGGGGAGCCTTGTAGCGGGCGACGACCCGGGAGTAACGATAGAGAGGGTATCCCAAAGCCTGATGATAGGCTACTACGGGCTTACGGCAAGCTACACAAACCAAAACTACGAGGTAACCTTCATAGCCTCATATTACGAAATCAAAAAGATCAAGCCTGTAATCACGGTAGCTCATGATTACATAGAGATGGCGTACACGGGCAAGCCCTACCACATAGCGGCAGCCGCCAACACCCACGCCGCGATACAGTACCGAATAAACGGGCAGGCGGTGGAGAACTCCTTTGCCGAGGCCGGCACCTACAGGGTAACCCTTACGGCGGGCGAAACGGATATCCACTACTCCCCCGACCCCGTCACGGTGACGATAGTCATTAAGCCTACCGCCATAACGGGCGAGAATATCATAGTTTACAGGCAGCAGGGCTTCGGCGACGCTTCCGGCCTAAAGATAGCGCTTACCGAACGCGAAGGCGAATACGCCCAATACCTTACCCGTACCGAAACCCTTTCTGACTCTTACTCGATAGATTTCGGCGGCGAGGCGATGGCAACGATCATTAAAGTTAAAGTCCCCGACGCCCTTATGGGCAAAGGAAGCGTCAAGCTTCTCATAACCGAAGGCGAGGTAACCCGCGTCCTCAACCTTTCGCCGGACGCCAACGGTTTCGTAAGTTTCGAAATCTCCTCCTCTGCCACGGTATCCTTCGTGGCGCCCATGCAATCCAGGTCCACCCTAACCACGGTAATCGGCGTGGCCGTTGCGATTGCGGCAATAATTTGTGTGTTCCTTATCGTGAAGGGAAGCGCGTCCAGAAGAAGATAACCGGTCACAAAAAAGCAAAAACTTATCACACAAACAAGCCTTTTGTGCTATAATAGTCGGGAACTATTTTTGCAGGAGATGGCTTTATGAACAGATCTGAAGCATTATTCAAAGCAATAGACATCCTTTTCCATCCCCTTCAAAATTACATAAAGGTTAAGGGTGTCAAGATAGAAAAGGATGTCAGCTACGACGACAGATACTCCCTTTGCAAGGCCGACTTAATCTTCAAAGAAAGCGCCGACAAACAGCCCGTGCTGATTAACATCCACGGCGGCGGGTTTGTAAAGGGTGACAAAAGGCACAGGCGGTCGATTTGCGAGATGTACGCCGACAAGGGCTGGTTTGTGGTAAACGCCAATTACAGGCTTTGCCCCGCCTACCCCTTCCCCGCTTTCATGCACGACATCTTCAAGCTCCTGAACTTCCTCCCCTCGCTTGCCGAAAAGTATAACCTTGACCTTTCCCGCCTCGTAATAACGGGCGACTCGGCGGGCGGCTACGCCTCGGCGATGACTATGGCTTGCATAGCGGACGAAAGCTTAAGGAAAGACCTCGGGCTTCCCGATGCAGAGGTAAAACCCGCGGGTATTGTCTGCCTGTGCGGCACCTACGATATGGTGGCATATACCGATCTCAAGATGCCCTTCGGCTTTGTGAGAAGCGTTGTCGAATCGGTTACGGGCTCCAAATTCAAGAAGGACTACTCCGACATTTCGGGCTACAAGTACTTCAGGCAAATCAATCCCACCAACTATGTAAACAAAGACTGGTGCCCCGTATTTCTCTCCTACTCCGAGAAAGATATATTCTGCCCGGGGCAGGGCCAGCGCCTTTATAAGCTGCTTAAAGAGGCGGGCGTGCCTTGTTTCGAGGCCCACTCCACAAAGATAACGGACAACCATTGCTACCACTTCAACTACTGGACAAAGGCCAGCAAGGATACCCTTAAGGCAGTTTATGAGTTTTTAGACAAAGTAAAAAACGGCGAGAAGTTTGACGCTTAAATATTCATTGCCAAGCTATGCTTGGCGTATTTTAGCCCAAAGAAGGTATGCCGCTTAACAAGCGGCTTTTTCTTCCGATAAGATTCTGCATCGGATAAACCAAAGAGCGCCGCAAAGGCGCTCTTTATACTTTAATATTCATTAAATTTAACGCTATTTCTGTATTACGGTAAGGAAGCGGGCTTCCTTTTCCATAGCGATCTGGGCGTGGGGGAGGGTAGCGTCGAAATAGATGCTGTCGCCGGTTTTAAGGTAGTATTCCTTTTCGCCCACGATAACGCGTAGGGAGCCTTCGAGGACATAGTTGAACTCCTGCCCCTTGTGTTGGACAAGTTCGGGGGTGACGCCTTCCTTGATTGTGACGAGCATTGGCTCGAGGTTGGGGTCGATAAAGTCGCTGTTAAGCGACAGGAAGGAGTAGCCCTTAAACCTTTCGATTTCGGTGCCTTTGCCTGCGTAGACTACCGAAACATACCTTTTGGTGGGGCTTTGCCCGAAAAGGATTACCGAGGGGTCTATCTGCAGGGCGGTCGCTATGTTATATAATAGCCCTATCGGGATATCTTTTGTGCCGTTTTCGTAGTCTTCGTATTCTTTGGCGCTCATGTTTAGCTTTGCCGCGAAATCCTCTAAGGAGTAGTCCGAAAACTCCCTCAGGTCTTTTATCCTGCCGCGGATTTTAATTAAATCGTTCATCTTCGCCTCCTTATTACCTGCCATAGGGGAAGTACTTTCTTTTTGTGCGCATTTTGAATTTTTCGGCGGGGATCTTTTCTTTCAGGAATTCGCAAAACTCCACAAAGTTGCCTTGGGTTAACGAGTCGTGCGTTACATAGTAGCACACCGCCGAGCCCACATAGATATAAACCTTATCCTTAAGGATTGCCACCTTTTCGAGTTCGGCGTACAGGCATTTGTGGGTGTATTTTTCTTCGCCGCCCCGCTCGAAGGTGTCGGCGACGATGCCAAGCTCGTCGAAGGAAAGTTCCCAATGCGTGGCGCCCCTGTCGGTGAACTCCAGCTTATAGCCCCTTATTGCGGTGTATTGGTAGAACGCCAAGGCGCCCAAAAACAGCAGCACCACAACGCCGCTAAGGATGAGGAATAAATATTTGCCCGTCAGGAAGAACACCGCGAAACTGGACACAAATAAAAGCGCGACCAAAACTATTTCTTTTATGCCCAGATATTTGCGCAAATAGTAGAGGTTGCAAGCGAGGTAATCTTTTTGATTTATTTTTACATTAGCTTTATACATTTTTATGAAGCGCTATCTGAAGGTGGGGTAGACGCCGTTTGCTATATCCAGAGAGGCAAGGTTCCAGATGGCGCTGTCGAACGCGAGCCCGTCGGGGTTGGTGAGGTAGGTTTGCGAATTGGCGTTGGTGTAGGAGATATTGGGTACCGAGTTGAAGTCGGAGTAATTTTCTTCGATGTTGCGTACAACCGACTGCCCTTGTATGGCGAACACATTGCGGAAGGCGCTCTTGCGGGCGTTGCCGCTTGTGCCCGCTATATACTGATTGGTGCTGTGCCCTATGAGGTTATTGGCGTAAACCGAGTTGTATACAAACTCGTCGCCCGAGCTTATGGGGCGCTCGGATTTGGCCAGCACATCGCCGAAAGCGATACAACTGGCTATAAACGGCTCGGACGCGTGCCCTATAAGGCCGCCCGCGAATACCGAGTGGTACACGCCGTTTGTGCCTTGGGGTTTGTCGTCGTCCTCTACATAGTAGACATCCTTAACCGTTACGCTTACATCGCCGAAGCTCATGCAATGGCGGATGTAGTAAAGGTTGGTGAACAGGCCGTTTTCGCGGATGTATATGCCGTTGGCGTAGTCTATAATGCCGTTTACGGGGACTATGGCCTCGGTGCGCCCGAGAAGCCCGCCGCCGTATTCGGAAGCCGTGACGGCCGAGGTAGAGTAGCAGTTGGCGATGCCGCCCTCAGCCGTGAGGAAACTGAACATATTTACGCCTATAAGGCCGCCCGCCGTCCTCGCGGATACCGTGCCCGCCGAGTAGCAGCGGGTAACATTGCCGTTTATGTCGTTGTAGGCTATAAGCCCGCCCCCGATCGCGGGATAAGCGAGGCTGCCCGTGACTTTGCCTGTTGCGAAACTGCGGGTTACAAGAGAGTCGTTATATCCTAACAGGCCGCCCGCGTAGCGCCCTTTGACATCCGCCGAGGCGTAGCAGCCGGAGATTTCGCCCGTGCGGTTGAAGCCCACAAGCCCGCCCACATATACATTGGCGGCAACCGATTCGGAGATTATCGTGCCCTGGAAGGAGCAATTGGTAACATAGCTTACGGCTTCGGTGGTTTCGGTGTTTTCGTCCTCGGCGGAAGACCTGCCCGAAGCGCCGATAAGGCCTGCGATACCGCCTATATAGGTGTTGGAAGTGGGGGTGTCGTAGCTTCCGAAGAAGTCGTCCCAGATGTCGCCTTCATAGACGCTCTTGGGGTTTATGAAATTGCCCATAACCTTGCAGTTGGAGATGGTGCCGTCGAAAACCTTGCCGGCTATGCCGCCTATATAGAACTTGGAAATGCTGCCGTTTATGTTAACGGTAAAGTCGCTTACCGTGAGGTTTTTGATTGTCGCTCCGCTGTCTAGTACGGCAAAAAGCCCTTTGCTTAAGAAGTTTGCCTCGAGGCCTTCGGAATCCTCATCCAATTCTATTTTAAAGTTATAGATGCGGTGCCCGTTGCCGTCGAAGCTGCCCTCAAACGGCACATCGTATCTGCGTTGCTTGCCGTCGGCGTCCACAATGTCCATGTAGCCGATGGGGCGCCAGTTCTCGCCGCCGAGGTCTATATCCCTTGTGAGGAGGTAGTTTTTCTTAAGGTTGTAGCGGATATCGTAAAGATCCTGGGCCGAGCTTACAAGCACGGTGTCGCCGGGGTCGCTTACATAATGGGCGTAAAGGGTGACTGCGCCTGTGGGATAGAAGGGGAAAACAATCTTGTCGCCCGTGCCGTTACTGTTGAAATACCAGCCCATGAATACCATGCCCGCTTTTTCGGCTATGGGCGAGGTTTCTATAACGCTGGCGTTAACCAGTTCTTTGTCTTTGGGTGTGCTTTGAGGCGTAAGCCTGACCGTGCCGCCGTTGGCGTCGAAAGTAACATTGTAAGTGGGGGCTTCCTCGTTGTGCGGCGCCAGTATGGTTTGCGCCCATGCCGTCTGAGACAGCACGGCAAGAACCGTCGCCGAAGCCGCGATTATAACCAAAAGAATTGTGAGAGCTCTGCGCAGTTTGTTCATACTATCTCCGATAATGCCCCGCAAGACACCTTTATACGCTACTATTATATATAATACAATTGGAGATGTCAATAACAAACCTTGATGTAAAAGTTGGGCATACGCCCGTGAAGAGCGAACTTCGTTCGCGTTAAGGATGTTCTGAATTATAATCGTAACAAGCGAAGGGGACCAAGCCGTCAAATTCTTTGCAGGAAAATTTTCGTGCTTTATATCTAAGGACAAAATAAAAGTAAGACGGGACGAGGGCTTCACCGGGCCTTGCCCTTAAAGTAAGGCCGC
>DGDU01000008.1:30961-51866 GCA_002385605.1 Christensenella sp. UBA3944 | reverse complement strand
CCGCGGAGCCCTTGACAGGCTAGCTTACCGTTTCCGCCGGGGTTTCCATAATACCCGCTATCACTATGTTGCCGGTAAGCCAGGGCTCTATAACGCGGCTTACGCTTTGCTTAGAGGCCTTGTCGAAAACCCCGAGCATTTCGGCGGGATTTGGGTTTTTGAAGGCGAACGCCTCGACATAGGTTTTTAAGGCTTTGTTCATTTTGTCTTTGCCGAGGACATCGAGGCAGGCGTCGAACATAAGCCCGCCCTTTTTATATATAAGCATCCAATACTCGTAATTGGTGGCGTATTTGTAGACATTTTTATTTATGGAGTAATCGTACTCGGGCTTATCCTTTTGCCGCGCCGCCTGGAAGCCTGTGTATTCGGACTTATCCAGCCCCCTTTGCCTCTCGTATTCCGGTTTGTCGCCTATAAGATAATAATGGTATCTGGAAAGGAAGGCGGAGAGCGCCCCGTGCTGCCAGCAGGAGTTAACCTGGTCGCTTCCCACTATGCCCCCGAACCATTGGGCGGCGGTTTCCAAAACTATTGCCTTTTTTTTGTCGGAAGAGGATTTGGAGATTATGGCGAGGTTGCCGAACCCCGCGCTGCCGTAGTAAAATTCGGCCTCGACTACCGTAAAGGCGGGATAGGGGTAGCCCCCGAACGCCTCGGAGAAGGCTTCTAGCGCCTTTGCCGCCGTTTCGAGCTCCGTTTGCCTTGACGCAAGGCCTGTGTAATAGTACTTTACTACCTTGCCGCCCTGCACGCGCTCGACAACCTTGAAGTCCTTAGACGCGGCTATGGCGAAGTCCCTTACAGAGGTTGCTTCCAATATCAGGGTTTTCCTCCCGCCTTCTGCGCCCTCGCTTTTGCATACGCCCGTCGAGGCGACAACAAGGTTTTCGGGGCAGGTTAGCTTTACTTCGTAGTCGGCTATGTCGGTGTAGAAGGGGTTGCCCACTTTATAATATTTATCTGCCCGCCAGTCGCTGCCCTCATAAACGCAAATTACGGGGTAGAAGTTGGCAAGCCTTAAGACATTGGAGTTAAGCCCAAACCTTAAGTCGGATTTGGGGACGGAAAGCCCGCTGTCAATAGAGATTGTTACTTTTTCGCCGCCGGGAAGGGGAGAAGGGAGTTTTACTGTGAGGATTGTGCCTTGCGCCTCGAAATCGGTAAGGGCGTCGTTCGCCGCCACGCTTAGGATATCTATGCCTCCGTACGCCGACAGTTTGGAGAAAAAGGCGCAGGTGGCGCTGTCCTTTCTGTAGGTTTCGGGGTAGATGTGGAATTTCAGCTCGTTCAGCTCCCCGCCCGTGTTGTTTGTGTAGGAAAGCGAAGTTTTGAGGCGGGCGGACAAAAGATTGTCCTCTAAATCTATTTCGATGGAGTATTTGTTTAACTCTTTATCGCCTTTTGGTATGTCGTCTGTTTTTTTGCCCGAGCAGGCGGAAAGAGCCACTACAAATGCGAGAATAAGTAAGATTGAGGCAAGCTTTTTCATATTAAACCCCCTATAAACAAATAGATGAAAAATTTTCGGAGAATATGCTAAATGACAAAAAAAGTTTCAAACATGAAAAAAGTTTTACCAAAATTTACTATTCGCCGAAGGCAAAAAACTGTTTACATTGCTTAATTTTTGTGATAACATTTAAGTCACAAAACAGCTCATAATTTTCCCCCTTATCATCGCTAGAGAGAATCGATTTATATCGGTTCTTTTTAGCGTTTTAGGGGGTTTTTTTATCTTCGGGCGGGGATTTAAGCGTTTATTGCCCCGAAGTTTGTGATTTTATGAATCATTGCGCCGATTTGTGATAAAAATAATTGCAAAAAGATCGGCGTTGTGCTATTATTTTAAAGCCATTACGCACCCGTACACGAGGGGCGGGCGGTTGCCCGAAAGGGCCGCGCGCTCTGCAGACTGTCGGGGAGGAATAAAAACAAGGAGGTAAATGCAGTATGGCAGTAGTAACAATGAAACAGCTTCTGGAGGCCGGCGTACATTTCGGCCACCAAACCAAGAGATGGAACCCCAAGATGAAGAAGTACATCTACGACGCACGCAACGATATCCACATTATCGATTTGCAGCTTACCGTAGAACTCATCGAGGAAGCCTACAAGTTCGTTAACTCCATCGTAAAAGAAGGCAAGTCCATCCTTTTCGTCGGTAAGAAAAAGCAGGCCAAAGAAGCCATCCAGTCCGAAGCCGAGCGCTGCGGTATGTTCTATATGAACCAAAGGTGGCTGGGCGGCACGCTCACCAACTTCGCGACCATCCGCACCCGTATCGAAAGGCTCAACAAGCTCAATCAGATGGAAGCCATCGGCGAGTTCGAGCTTCTTCCCAAAAAGGAAGTCGCCAAGCTTAAGGCCGAAAGGGACACCCTCGAGAAGAACCTGGGCGGCATAAAGAATATGCGCTCGCTCCCCGGCGCCCTTTTCGTTGTAGACCTCAAGATCGAGCACATCGCTGTTAAAGAGGCAAGGGCTTTGGGCATCCCCATCGTCGGCCTTGTAGACACCAACTGCGACCCCGACGAAGTGGACTATGTAATACCCGGCAACGACGACGCCATAAGGGCTATCAAACTTATCTCCTCCATAATAGCCGACGCCGTTATAGCCGCTAAGGAAGGCCTTGAGGAACTTCCCAAGGCGGAGGACGAGGAAGCCGCCGCAGAGGTTATGGAAGCCGTCGAGGTCGAAGCTCCCGAAGCCGTCGTAGAAGAAAAAGAATAAACCAAAACAAAAAACTTAAGGGCCGCGCGAGCGGCCTTTTTGATTGCGCGATATATTCAGGCGGTTTGGTATGCGGGCATTGTACCGTAGTATACTAAAACGGCGGAAAGGTATATGGGCGTATATGATTTATTGATTGCTGGCAGCGGCCCCGCGGGGCTTACCGCGGGCATTTACGCCGCGAGGGGCGGGCTAAAAACCGCCATAATAACGGGCTTGTATAAGGGCGGAAAGCCCGCGCTTATCTCCCGGATAGAAAATTACAGCGGGGTAATAGACGCCAACGGTTACGAGCTTACCCGCGCTATGTTTGAGCAGACAAAGGCTTCGGGCGCCGGGATTATCGAGGGCAGCGTAAAAGAATACCGCCTCGGCGACAGCCCGTTTGCCCTTGTTACAGAGGATGGCAAGGAATATACCGCGAGGTATGTTATCCTCGCTATGGGTACCCATAACAAAACCTTGGGGCTTCCTAACGAGGAAAAGCTGACGGGGCAGGGCATAGCCTACTGCGCCAGCTGCGACGGAAGGTTTTACAAAAACAAGGTAGTGGCGGTATGCGGCGGGGGAAACACCGCGCTTACGGACGCCTTATATCTTGCGGGCATAGCGAGAGAGGTTTATATCGTACACAGGAGGGACACCTTTAAGGCCTCCGATGTGCTTGTCGAAAGGGCTAAGGCTTTGCCCAATGTAAAGATGATAATGGATACAGCCGTTATATCCCTTGAGGGCGAGCCACTTAAAGCCGTTATTTTACAGAATGTAAAGAGCGGCAAGATATCTAAACTTGATGCAAACGGGTTGTTTGTGGCGATAGGGGCGCTTCCCAACACAGAGGGCGTAAAAGGGCAGCTCGAGCTTGACGGACAGGGGTATATAAGGACGGATGAAAACCTGGAAACCAGCATAAAGAATGTTTTTGCCGCGGGGGATATAAGGTCTACGCCGCTCAGGCAGATAGTTACCGCCTGCGGCGACGGCGCAATCGCGGCGGAGGCGGCGGTCAGGAAGGCTAAAGGGATGAGGTTATGAAAAAAGCGGCAAAAGCCGCTTTTCTTATAATTTTTATTTTTATTAATGTGATTTTATGTCTTTATAACTTATCAGTTCTATCCCTTCGTCCCTGATGCGATTTTCGAAGGCGGGGCTGAAGAGGAATTCGAGTTCGTATTGTCGCTTTTTCCATTCGGGGGTGGTTGCTGCGTATTTTGGGGAGTCGTAGGATGGGTGGAGGAAGAGTTCGGTTACGCCGTCTTTTATCGAGGTTATGGCGTTAAGGTAGTAGGCTTCTAGGGCTTTGTAACTGGGGATATCTTTTATGGGGTAGGGGTTGGATATCATATCGTCTATAAGGGTGGCGCCCATTATTTTGGAGCAGATGACGATGCCTTTGTGCAGGGCTTTGATGACGGCGGGGGTGTTGCCCTTGAAGTAGCCGTCCAGAAAGGTTGGTCTTTTGGGGAAGCGGAAGGGAAGGGCGTATTTTTTGGATAGCCTGAAGGCGTTTATGAAAAAGAGGCGCATATTTATGCCGTACATCGTGCCCGAATGGTTGTCCAGGTGGTCGGGGGTGATGCCCGCCTCGCGGCATACGGCTATTTGCGCCTCGCATTCTTTGGTTACATCCTTGCCCTTGGCTTTTTTGGCGATAACCGAAGTGTCGTAGAAGAGGTTTCCGCCCTCGTCGGCAAGGCTGGAGTTTTGTTTGTATAAGGCGCCCCACAGGTAATCCTTGAAATCGGAATTCAGCGTGAGGTGGACGCCGAAGGGGATATTTGTTTGTTTTATGATGTCTATCGCTTCGCCCGAGGCTTCGGACGACACGAGCAGGCTTGTAGAGGTTATCCTACCCGCGGCATATAACTCCGCCACCGCTTTGTTGGTTTCGGGGCAGATGCCGAAGTCGTCGGCGTTTACGATGAGCTTTTTACCCATAGATTTCTATATCGGGTTTGTTTTCGGGGTTGAGCTCGGCCTTCTCTGCTTCGAGGGCCGCGCGGGCTCTTTTAAGTTCTTCTTCGTTGAACTTAACAAAGAAGGTAAATATTACGCCTACCGCGGCGAGCGCCATCGGGAAGAGGCAAAGAAGGAATTTTGCAGCCTGGTCGGGGCGGGTGCCGGGGTTGTCGCCGCTTTCGAAACCGTAGATTCTGCTGGCGAGGAACATCCCGAGGGACACAAACAAGCCCGACAGCCTGTTCATAAAGCCCATCGTGCTTGAGAATATGCCCTCGCGCTTTATGCCGTGCCTGGCGTAGTCTTCGTCGAGAACTTTTGCGCCCAGAAGGTCCATCGTGCTTATGCAACCCGAGAAGCCTATGCCCACGCAGATAGCGCCGAGGATAGCCGTCACAAAAGAGTTGGCGAAGAACAGGGGCAGGAAGGCGACTGTAAGGGTGATTAGCGCCGCTCTCCAGATGGGTATCGAGCCGAACTTGCGGGCGAGCGCGCTCCAGAAAGTTACGCCGAATACCGCCACCAAAATGACTATGCCGAGAAGTATGGTTTCCTGCAGGCTACCGAGGCCGAGGGCGTATTTTACATAGAAAACAATCGCCGCCATAACAAGCCCCATCGCCGCGCTGTAAAAGGCGTTTGCGAAGCCGACTATCCAGAAGTTTTTGGATTTTATTATGGAAAGTATGGCGGGGATGAGCTTGGCCTTCTCCATTTTGATGGTTTCGGGTTCGCGCACGCCGAACGCCATATACAGGATAACCGCCATGCTTACTACGCCGTAAATTATGGCGGTGGGGATATATCCGATAGCGTCGGTTATGATGGGTGTGAGGCCGATACCGATTACCATGGCGAAAAGCTGGGCGGTCTGGCGGATGGCGTTGGTCTTTGTGCGCACCTTTTCGTCGGGGAAGAGCTCGGGGAACAGCGCGCCGTAGTTGGCGTTAATAAGGCTGTCTAAAGTGCCCGTTATAAAGTAGAACGCCATGCCCCACGCGAACAGCCCGTTGTAGCTTAGGGTTTCGGGCGGCGCGTAGAAGAAGATAAAGCATATCGCAAACAGCGGTGCGCCTATAACAAGCCAGAGCTTGCGCCTGCCGAAGCGCGACCTTGTGTTATCCGAGAGGATGCCGTAAATGGGGTTATCGATAACATCCAAAAAGGTATACACAAGGGTAATCAGCGCTAAGCTTTCCATCGTGAGGCCGCGGATGCCTACATAGAAAGCGGTCGCCCTGCCGCGGAACATGTTGATGGCAAGCGAGGTGCCGAACATTCCGAAGCCGTACCTGAAAGGTGAGTTTCTCTTCTTTGTTGTTAATGATAATTCCTTTTTCATAAAAATATCATAGCACACCATTAAAGCACATTCAAGACCGAATGAGAAATTGAGTGAAATTTGTGTCTGAAAATTTACGGGCAAAAAAGGCATGCAAAAAGCCGCCTTTGTGAGGCGGCTTCGTGTGTAATCCGATAAATATATTCCGGAGGATTATCTCTTGGAGAATTGCGGGGCTTTGCGGGCCTTGTGGAGGCCGTACTTCTTTCTTTCCTTCATTCTGGGGTCGCGTGTGAGGAAGCCTGCCGCCTTAAGTGTGGGGCGGAGGGAGGCATCCGCTTCGCAGAGCGCCCTGGCGATGCCGTGGCGGATTGCGCCCGCCTGTCCGGTTACGCCGCCGCCGCGGACATTAACCGCGACATCGTACTTGGAAGCCGTGCCGGTGAGCTCGAGAGCCTGGCGCACTATATACTTGTGGGTTTCGAGAGCGAAGTATTCGTCTATCGTTCTGCCGTTAATGGCGATGGCGCCTTCGCCGCCGGGTATTACGCGAACGCGTGCGATAGCCTTTTTGCGCCTACCCGTTCCCCAAAACTGAATTTTCTTAACTTTCTTGGCTGACATATCTTCACCTCACATTATATAAGCTGGAGCGCTTCGGGCTTTTGGGCCTGTTGCTTGTGTTCGCTGCCGCTGTAGGTGTAAAGCTTCTTGATCATCTTGCGGCCCAGAGCGTTCTTGGGCAGCATGCCTTTTACGGCGTGGTAGACCACGAACTCGGGCTTTTCGCGAAGGAGCTTGTCGTAGCGGACTTCCTTGAGGCCGCCGATATACCCGGTGTGATAACGATAGTACTTTTGTTCAAGCTTTTTGCCGGTGAGAACCACCTTGTCGCAGTTGATAACGATTACGCAATCGCCTGTATCCACATGAGGGGTGAAGGTGGGCTTATTTTTCCCTCTTAAAATGGCGGCGACCTGGGAAGCTAGCCTTCCGAGAACCATGCCGGTCGCGTCTACGACATACCATTTTCTTTCGATGGAGTCAGGCTTTGCCATATATGTTTTCATGGTAAAGACCTCCGATTTGTTAACTTTGTGGCGGCGGTAAAGCAGATTTCGGGGCTGTTTATCTGCAAAACAGCGCAACGCCTAAATATAATATTATATTAACCAAAATAAGTCAATCGATTAGCATAATTTTTAGCATATTTTTTGAGCTTAAACCGATTTTTTGTTATTTGCGGGCCGATATGGATAATTCGCTTAAGGTTATTGATAGGTTACATCTTTAAGGTACAGCCCCTGGGGCGGAAAGGTTTTGCCGCCCGTTACGCGGCTGCCCGAGGCAAGCATTTCCTCTGTTATTGATTCGGGAAGCTTTCCCTTGCCCACATAAACGAGGGTGCCCACTATTATGCGCACCATGTTGTATAAAAAGCCGTTGCCTTCGATTTCGAAATAAATCTCGTCGCCGTTTTCTGTTATATCGAGGCGGTAGATTTCCCTTACCGTCGTTTTTACTGTCCTTCCGCTTGCCGAAAAGGCTATAAAATCGTGTTTCCCTATAAGGGCTTTGGCGCTTCGCCGCATGGCCTCTATGTCTACGGGCGGGATTATTTGTGCGTAATGGCTGTCGCGAAGGGGGCTTGCCGAGCGCGAAACATAGGTTTTGTAAAGGTAGGTTTTTCTCTTTGCGCCGTACTGCGCGTGAAAGTCGGGCGGGGCCGGCTCGCAGCTTTTTATCTTTATGTCCTCGGGGAGAACGGTGTTGGCGGCGAAGGCAATCTTTTCGGGCGGGATGGGGGTTTGGGCGTCGAAGTGCGCCACCTGCCCCATGGCGTGTACCCCCGCGTCCGTCCTGCCGCTTCCCACAACCTTTACGGGCTGCGCTAAAAGCTCCGAAAGGGCGGACTCCAGCACATGCTGTATGCCTATGCCGTTCTTTTGGGTTTGCCATCCGCTGTAATTCTTACCGAAGTATTCGACGGTTATTTTGTATCTCATACGCCAAACGAAAAACCGAACAGCCCCCAGAAAGAGGCGTTTACTGCGGCTATCGCCGCGATAAGGATTGCCAGGATTATTACGCCCACGGCGTCCCTCCAGCCGAGTTTGAGAACTTTATACTTTGTGCGTTTGGGGGTGGCGTTGTAGCAGCGGGCGTCCAGGGCGAGGGCGAGTTCGTCGGCGCGCCTGAAAGCTGATATAAACAGGGGAATAAGTACGGGAAGCAGAGCTTTTGCCCGCTTGATAAGGCCCCCGCTCTCGAAGTCGGCGCCGCGCGCCTTCTGGGCAAGCATAATCTTATCCACCTCCTCAATGAGGATGGGGATAAAACGGAGAGCTATGCTCATTATTATGGCGAGGTCATGGACGGGTACCTTGATGAGCTTTAAGGGCGACATAAGGCTTTCCATGCCGTCGGTGAGGTTCATGGGCGTTGTGGTGAGGGTGAGAAGGGTGGTGCCTATAACCAAAAAGATAAGCCTTAGCGCCATGTGCAGGGCAAACAGCAGCGCCTCTACGGTAATCTTTATCTTCCACCAGCTGAAGAGCACACGCTCGCCGCCGCTGAAGAAAAAGATGTTGAGGATGGCGGTCAGTATGACTATAACCAGTATGCCTCTTACGCTTTTAAGGACGCTTTTTACGGGCACTCGGGAGCCCAAAACCGCCGCGATAAGAAATACGGCGATGGCGATATAGCTGTAAAGCGATTTTACGAGAAACACCGCCACGATGTAGGCTATAACAAGAACGAGCTTGGCCCTCGGGTCCATCTTATGGACAAAGGAGTTTGCGGGGTAGAACTGCCCGAAGGTAATATCTCTGCTCATACCCGCCTCCTTAGCGCCTCGGCTATGGCGTCGGCAAGCGCGGGAGCCGAAAGCGTGTCGCCCTTAAGCGAAAGACCTTTTTGCCCGAGCAGGCGCTTTATGTTTACGGTGTGGGGGAGCGTGAGCCCCGTGCCCTCGAGGGAATATTCTTTTTCGAAAAGCTCGGCGGGGGTGCAGTCGGCGATAAGCCGGCCTTCGCTCAGCACAAGCACCCTGCCGCAGAATTCGGCGATTTCGTCCATGTTGTGGCTTATCATTATAACCGTCTTGACGAAGGCTTTTTTGAGGGACAAAATGAGGTTTAAAATCTCTCGCTTTCCGATGGGGTCAAGCCCCGCCGTGGGCTCGTCCAGGACAAGAATTTTGGGTTTGCTGGCGATAACGCCGGCTATCGCCGCCCTTCTTTTTTCGCCGCCCGAAAGCTCAAAGGGGGATTTGTCCTTTACTTCGTCGAAGTCGAGCCCCACGAGGCGGATAGCCTCCTCGGCGGCGGCTAAGGCTTCCTCTTTTGTAGCCCCGAAGTTCATTGGCCCGAAAGCGACATCCTTAAGGACGGTTTCCTCGAACAGCTGGTATTCGGGGTACTGGAACAGCATACCCACCATGGAGCGCAGGCGCTTAAGGTCGGGCTTTTTGGCGGTGAGGTCTATATCGTATACCTTTATGCTTCCCGAGGTCAGCTTTATAAGCCCGTTGATGTGCTGGACAAGCGTTGACTTGCCGCTTCCCGTCGAGCCGATAATGCCCACCATTTCGCCCTCGTTTATAGTCACGGATATGCCGTGAAGGGCGTCTTTCTGGAAGGGCGAGCCCACGGAATAGGTGTATGAAAGGTTTTTTATCTCAACTGACATACAGCCTCCGCTAGTTCCTCGTCCCTCAAAACAAGGGGAATGTCGAAGCCCTTTTCCCTTAGCAAGCCCGCGACCTTTGTCGCCGTGGGAAGCTCCAGCCCGGCTTCCTTTATTATTTCGGGATGCCCGAAAACAAATTCGGGCGATCCCTGAATCGCTATCTCGCCGTCGTTTAGCACTATAACCTCGTCGGCGTCTATCGCCTCGTCCATGTAGTGGGTGATGTGGATGACGGTCATTTTGTTTTCTTTGTTGAGGCGCTTTGCCGTTTCCATAACCTCGGCCCTGCCGCGGGGGTCGAGCATGGCGGTCGCTTCGTCCAGGATGAGGATTTCGGGAAGCATGGCGAGAATGGCGGCTATGGCTATCCTTTGCTTCTGCCCGCCCGAAAGCTTGTACGGCGTGCCCGAGCGGTATTCGCTCATCTTTACGGCGTCTAAAGCCCAGTCTACACGCTTAATGATTTCGTCGCGGGGGACGCCTAAATTCTCGGGGCCGAAGGCGAGGTCGTCCTCTATTATGCTTGCCACCATCTGGTTGTCGGGGTTTTGGAAAACAAGCCCCACCTTGGTACGGATTTCAAAAATCCTTTCCTTTTCTTTTGTGTTTATGCCGTTTATAAAAACATCGCCTTCGCCCGGGAGCAAAAATCCGTTTAGAAGCTTGGCAAGAGTGGACTTGCCGCTTCCGTTGTGCCCGAGCAGTACAACGAAGCTGCCCTTTTCTATCGTAAGGCTGAGATTTTTTACCCCCCTGGAAAGCGTGTTATCGCTTTCGTAATCGAAGGAAACATTTTTTAGTTCGATGATTCCCAAAAATTTATCCTCGATGTTAGTTTTAGCGCCGCGCGCGTTTTATTTAGTTAAGTATATCCTATTTATGGCAAAAACTCAAACGATTTTTCCCTCGCCGCCGAAATAAGCCGCCTTAAGCCTTTCCGAAACCCTGATGAGCGGGGCGGAGAAAATAACCGCCATTACGCCGTTGGATACCGTATGCACGGCGTAAAAGGGGATGCCGCGTACATAAAGCAGGGCGAAGTATTTGCCGAAATCGATTTGAGAGATGTTGCTCGCGAACAGCGTGTCCACAAGCGTTGTAAGCACGCCGAAGAGCGCCGTCATAATAACAGCCACCGCGGTTAAGGTTATGAGGTTTGGCTTAAACAGCCGCGAGGCGGCGGCGGTCACGACGGCTAAGGCGCACCAATGGATGTAGTAGGACACAACCCAGGTGTTTATGCCGAAAATGAGCATTTCGACGCTTACAAACACAACCGTCGCGGGAAGCGAAACCCTGTGCCCGAAAGCGACGGTATAGACCATTATGAGAAGCGTAACCGCTTCGATATTCGGGATAAACATAAGCGCGAGCTTGGCGGCGGTGAGCGACGCCGCCACAAGCCCCGTAAGCGCCATGGTTTTTAGCGTTCTTTTAGCTTTCATTACGGTTAAAAAGCGCGGATTGCTATAACATAAGTCCCGCCGTTTTTTACGGGAAGGTCTGCCGCCCCGACTGCCGCCGAGGCGTAAGTTTTCCCGTTTAACTCTATTGTGCCCCATACGGGATTTGTGTATTGCTCGTCATCACAGAAAAGCAGGGCATACTCGTTTCGGGCGGCGCTTCCGTAGACCGTGCCGTTGCAGGCGAAGCCCTCGATATAGCCGCTGTTGTTTGTTATGGCAAGCGAGGCTTCCTTCTCGTCAAGCTCCCTTAAGGCTCCTTCGAGGTGTTTCTGCGTTGTGGTAAGCTTGTACTCGGCGACAATGTTGTTTTCGCTGTCGGCAAAAATAATTACGCATTCGGCTTCGCCCTCTTCTTCCTCGCCGCAGGCGGCAAGAAGGGACAGCGACAACACGGCTATTAAAGCAAGCGCGGCGATAAGTAAAAACCTTTTTTTCATACTGCCTCCGTAAAAAAAGCACCCGCAAAAGGGCGCGTAAAGGCAAGTAAATACCGCTAATATCGGCAGTAAATTTGCCTTACCCATCGCCCTCCGCGATGATAAGTTTTTGCTTTTGGGCAGGTCTCCTGGCTCGGATGGTTAACCCCGCGCGGCCTTCACATGCAATGCACATTGGCTAATCGCGCGTTCTCCTACAGTAGCGGGGGCTGCGGCTAATAAGCGCTTCCCTATTAAGACTTATTAAGTCGCCCGAAAGCTGTTGTTTATTTTATTATATCATAAACCCGCTTCAAATACCCCTTTCGCGGGGCATTTGGCGGTAAGTTTTTTAAGGAAGGGGAAGGTATCTTGCCGAGAAGATGTCGAGAAGCTCAAGGCTTCTTTCCTTGGCCTCGGCGTCGTTTGCTAAGTCGTGCCCCGAGTTTCTGAAGAGTATCAGCTGCGAGCGCGCTTCGTCGGGGTCGGTTTCCCTCAGCTTTTTGAACAGCCTCTCGCCGTTGGTGTACGGCACCACGGGATCCTCCATGCCGTACTCTAAAATTGTGGGCGGGAAATCCTTATCGACATAGTTTATGGGAGAAATCCTGAGCACCGACTCGGGGAAGTTGCCCGAGAAAACAAGCTCGGGGCTCACCGGTTCGCCCGTCAGGGCGGAAACAAGCCACAGCCTGTTGTGCAATACCTCGTCGGGGCAGTTCTCGAAGAAAGAGGGGTCGCAGAAATCGGTCGGCCCGACCTCGGAGATAATAAAGGCTATCTTTATGGGGCTTGCTTCCTTCATTTTGTAGCCGTACAGCAGGGCGACATGCCCGCCCGCCGAGTTGCCGACCAGGGCGGTTTTTTCGGTGTCGAGCATATATTTGCCGCCGTTTTCTTTAATGAAATTCATGCCCGCGTGGATGTCGGACATGATGCCTTCGCAGTCCGAGCCCATATTGAGAAGCCTGTAGGAGACGCATACGGCGGCGTAGCCCTTTGAATTAAGGAATCTTGCGAAGTTGTGGTACCTGGACTTGTCGCCGCGCGTCCAGCCCCCTCCGTGAATAAGCACAAAGAAGGGCAGTTTCTTCTCTATCGAATTAAGGCTTTGCGGAAGGAAAATATCCAGCTTGTGGCGCTCGTGCTCCCCGAAAGGCAGGTCGTAAAATACGCTTTGCTCCCCTATATCATAACTCATAACTTTACCTCGCTGTTTGTTTGCTAAATTATACCACCCGTACGGCTTTGCGTCAATAATATATGGGTCGGGAAATGCTCGCGGGTTGGCGGAAAGGGGCGAAAAAAGATTTGTTACCCCGCAATTGACTTAATCCCGCCCGAAATATATAATGGTTATGATACTAGAAACTATTGGAGGCATCATGAGCTCTGTTTGGGGTAAAAACTTGCAAATATCGCTTTTCGGCGAATCGCACGGGCAGATGGTGGGCGGCACCCTGCATAACTTCCCGGCGGGCATTCCCGTCAATATGGACCGCATAAAGCTTGCCTTAAAGCTAAGGCAGGGAAGCAACAACTTCAACAAGGCCCGCAAAGAGGAGGAGCGCCCCAAGATAGTAAGCGGCGTGACCAACGGCGTCACTAACGGCGCGCCCATTACCGTCTTGTTCCCAAACAAAGATTACAATGTAACCGAATTCGTGAAAGGCATACCCCGCCCCTCGCAGGCCGACTACGCCGCCGAAATGCGCTACAAAGGCGCGGCGGACTTAAACGGCGGCGGGCACCGCTCGGGCAGGGTAACCGCGCCACTGGTGTTTTTGGGCACGATGTGCGCCGATTATCTCGCCTCTAAGGGCATCGAGGTCGTGTCGCACATAAGGTGCATAGGCGATATCTATGACGAAAAGTTCGGCGCCGAAATCCCGCCCCTTCTTATAGAACGCCTGAATTCGAGCCCACTTGCCACAATATCGCCCGACATAAGAAAGAAAATGGTATCCTTGCTTATGGGCATAAAGGCTACGGGCAACTCTGTGGGCGGCTCGGTCGAAACCGCCGTTGTCGGAATGCCCGCGGGCTTCGGAAGCCCCATCTTCGATAACCTCGAAAGCAAAATAGCCTCCATACTTTTTGCCATCCCCGCCGTAAAAGCGGTAGGGTTCGGTTTGGGGCACATGTTCTCGCACGCTTTGGGAAGCGATGTAAGCGACCCCTTCGTGGCGGGCCCCGACGGAGAGGTAAGGACTGCGACCAACTATAACGGCGGCTTAAACGGCGGAATGACCAACGGAATGCCCATAATAATTACGACGGACTTCAAGCCCACCCCCTCGATAAGCCAGCCGCTTAAGACGATGGACTTCATAAAGAACCGGATTGTCGACATTTCGATAAAGGGAGACCATGTTGCCTGCCTGGTGCCCCGCTCCAACATCGTCGTGACAAGCGCGGTGGCGGTGGCCGTACTTGACGCTTACCTCGAAGGCGTGGGATACAGATAAAATCGGTAGCCTAAGCTACAAAAAGCGGGTAATTTAATGAAAAAAAACGTTGTTATAACAGGCGGCGCGGGCAGCATAGGAAGCGCCATCGCGAGAAAATTCGCCGAACAAGGATACAGGCTGATAGTCTGCTACTTCAGGAGTAAGGACGCGGCTTGCGCTTTAAGTTCCGAGCTTTCGGATATAACCGACGCCGTACCTGTCTGCTGCAATTTGGCCGACCCCCGGAGCGTAAAAGACGCCGCTAAGGTTATAGAGTCTTTGGGCGGGGCGGATATTCTTATAAATAACGCCGGTGAAACCGAGATAAAGGTGTATTGCGATTTTTCGGATGAGGAAATCTCGAAAATCCTTGATATAAACCTTAAAGGCGCCATGCTTTTTACAAAGGCGCTGCTTCCTTCGATGCTCTCCAAAAAGTGGGGGCGAATTATTAACATAGGCAGCATGTGGGGCACGATGGGGGCTTCCTGCGAGGTGCCTTACTCCGCCGCTAAGGCGGGGCTTATCGGCTTTACAAAGGCGCTTGCCAAAGAGGTGGGGCCCAGCGGGATAACCGTAAACTGTGTTTCGCCCGGATTGATAGATACACCTATGAATGAGGGCATCGATCCCGATTCGCTTAAAGCGATTAAAGACGAAACCCCTCTTTGCAGGGCGGGCTCGCCCGGGGAAGTCGCCGAGGTTGTGCGCTTTATAGCCTCGGAAGCCGCTTCGTTTGTAACGGGGCAGAACATAGGGGTGGACGGCGGGCTTACCTGATTAGCTGAAAATTCTTCCCGATATAATAAAAACAGGTATCTGAGACTTTTTGATTTCGGATACCTGTTTTTACTTTGCGATGTATTTTTTGATGGTTACTTTTTGGATTTGAATGTCTTGCTGCGCAGGAGTAAGAAGGCGCTAATGCCCGTCATTACGACGGATATGCCTATAACCACCCAGAACCCCCACAGCTTGCCTTGGAACGGCACTCCCGTGTTCATGCCCCACAGCGAGGCGATAAGAGTAGGGATGGAGAGAATGGCGGTTAAGGTTGTAAGGAACTTCATGACGATGTTAAGGTTGTTGGAGATAACCGAGGCGTAGGCGTCCATCGTGCCCGAAAGTATTTCGCGGAAGATGTTGCTCATTTCGATTGCCTGGCGGTTTTCTATCGCGACATCCTGCAAAAGCTCGCTGTCTTCCTCGACCGCTTTTGTGTCCATTCGGATAAGGCGCTCGATTATGATGCTGTTTGCCCTAAGCGATGTCGAGAAGTAGACCAGGGAGTTCTCGAGGTCGAGAAGCTGGATAAGCTCTTTGTTTTTGGTGGAGCGGTGCAGTTCCCTCTGGATTCGTTGGCTCGATTTGTCTATTTGCTTAAGGTATTGCAAAAACTTGGTGTGCGTCGAATAAAGCAGCATATAAAGAAACCTCTCGCGCTTTGCGGTGTCGAGGTTTTTTATGCGCCCGTTTATGAATTGGTGGATGATGGAGTTTTCCTTTAGGCAAACGGTAACAAAACAGTCCGGCGTGAGAATAGCCGCGAGCGGCATCGTCGAATAGGTGAAGTAGGAGCTTTCTTCCTCGATTACGGGGATGTCGAACAGCACCAGGGTGCAGCCGTCGTCGTATTCTATACGCGCTCTCTCTTCTTCGTCCAGCGCGGCCTTTAGCATGTCTTCGGGTATGCCCGTCGTGCGCACTATAAGCTCGCTTTCTTTGTCCGTGGGATTGGTAAGATGTACCCAGCAGTTTTTGAGGTTGATGCCGCCGGAGAATTCTACCTGCGATTCTTTGAGGACGCCGTTGTGCGATTGGAAGATTTGAAGCATAGTAAACCTCCTCGGTTAAAGATAAAGGGATATGAAACCATATCCCTTATGCCGAAGAGGCTTGGTTAAAGGATACGGTTTATTTGGTTTGAGACACTGTTCTACTTAAAGGGTCGGTATCCATAGCTCTCTCTGTTATTGCTTGAAGTTAGCAAGTATGTTGAGGCAGTTGACGAATATCTCCTGCTCTTCGGGCGAGTCATATCGTCCGCTTACCATCTGGCTGTAAAGCAGTTCGGCAAGCTCGTTTATGCTCTCGGTGTTGGAATCGGGATCGGATACGGCGGCTTCGACTATGCGCACAAGCTGCAGGAGGAGTTGGCCTTTTTGCTCTTCCTCGGTTAGCTCGGCGGCGGCAACAGTCTGGGCTGCCTTGGGCGCTTCGGGGGCTTTGGGAGCCTCGGGGGCTTTGGGGGCCTCGGGAGCTTTTGGCGCTTCGGGGGCTTTGGGGGCCTCGGGCGCGGGAGCGGGCTCGGACGCGGGAAGATCCTCGGCGGCGAGCCTGGGAGTGGTTATGAGTTCTACTATCTCGGTGTTGTTTAGCTTATTGGCGAGAATTTCTTCTATTGCGCTGTTGATTTCTTCTATGTTCTCGGAGATAAACTCGTCCTGCTCTTCCCTGAAGATAATAACGGTGTTGTCGAGGGCGTCCTGGAACTCTATAAACGACGCGGCAAGCTTCTTGTAAGATTTCTTTTGCACGGCGCGGAGGGCGGCGTAGAATACCGCGAAGAACAGCACGGGCGCGCCTACGGTGGCAAGCACGGCTATGGAGGCGACGGTGGCGTTTACGATGCCCGGGCCTCTTATGACATCGATGCAGGAGATGGCCGCGAGAGCCGTGCAAATGCAAATTATTATCACGCTTGCCAGTACATAAAACCCTCTGCCCGTACGGAAGCTAATGTTGCTTTTGCGCTCGTCCAGACACTCTTTTTCGGTTATGTAATCGGAAGGATAGCCCGTCTGCTGAGCCATAAAAGCCGACCAACCGGCGGTAACCGTGCGGGGCATGCTTTTGATTTTGTCGTACACCTGGTCTACATTGTTTTCGTCTACGACCTGAAGTGCATTGATGTATGCCGAGGTATCAGCAAGGTAGTTGCGGAACTTTTTGGCTTTGCCGGACGCGTTGGCGATAAGAGCTATAAAAAACACGAGCAACACGCCTATTGCGCCCGCAGCCGCGATATAAACCGCCGGCGACAGGTCGCCGCCAAGGTTAAGAAAATCGAGCTTTGTGCGCATAAACTCCGCAAGCTTGTCGACAAGAGCATTCAACCAATCCATAACTCTCTCCTAAAAAATAACACTAGATAGAAACATTATACAGCCCAACTAGCCTTTTTGCAACCCATAATTTAAATTTATTTATATAAAATAAATGTTTTTTATTGGCAGATTTGCTAATTATTTATGCGAGGATAAACTCGTCTCGCCCGATAATATAAATTTCGCGCGCGTCCACGCGAATGCCGAAAGCCTTTTCGGCCGCCGTCGCGTAGATGTCAAGCTGCTTTTTGTAGCGTTCCCTTACGGTTTCGGCGGGCGCCGAAGTGAACTTGTAATCGACGATTATGTTGCGCTCGCCAAGCGAAAGAAGGTCTATGACGCCCTGCACAAGCACCTTTTCTTCGCTTTGGGTATCTAAAACCTCGCGGGCGGGCAGATAGAGCATAAAGGGCTGCTCGCGAAGGCACCTGCATTTGAAAATTTCGGCAAATTCCGGGTTTGCCAGCGCCTTGTATATCGGTTCTCTGTCGAAGCCTTCGGGCAAAGGCGGTATCTTTCCCGCGACAAGGAGTTCTTCTATCTGGGCGTCGGCTTCCAAAGGAGTATTTCGGCTGAAGTCGGCGTGCTGAAGTATGGCGTGATACACCGTGCCGATGGTAGCCCTGTCCTCGCTTCCGCCAAAGTCCAGCCTGAAAACCGGCGTTTCGTCGGCTTCGGCCGCCGCTAAGGCGCTTACGCTGTATTTTATGCTCAGCCTTGTTGCCTCTATGTGAGGGTATTCTTTGTTAATCTTTTCCGCCCGCGCTTCCTTGGGCACATAGACGAATTTTTCGCGCTCTACGGGCGCGGTGGAGGGGGCGGGGCGCACGACATACCTTTCCAAAGCCTTTCTGCGGTCTATGGCAAATTTTATCCATTGGGCGAAGGTCGAGGGCTCGTCGGCGAAATTGTACGATTTGGAGGGCTCCTCGCCCGAAATAAACAGGTGTTGCCTTGCCCTCGTCATGGCGACATAAAGAAGCCTGATAAGCTCGGCTTTCTGCTCGTTTTTCTGCTTAAGCTTGAGCGCTATGGTCGAGAGGGTTTCCGCCCTGCGGCCTTCCTCGTCGATATGCATCACGGCTATGCCTAACTTGCTGTCTAAGGCTATCATATCGCCGCCGCTGAAAGGCTTTTTCTTTTTTATCACCGAGCCCGTGTTGTCGTCCATGACTATTGAGTCTTTCGGGCTGTTGCGCGAATCGTAATCCGCGCGGGGCAAAAACACTATGGGGTACTCGAGCCCCTTGCTGCGGTGGATGGTGGTTATGGTAACGCAGTCTTCGGCTTCGGTAGGCAGTAGCGTTTGCCTCTCGCTGCCGCAAAGCTTTACGAATGAGCGAAGGTTTGAGGCGCTCTCCTTGCCCGACAGCGAGAATATAAACGCGTTAAGCTTGCGTATGCCGCTTTCGCCCTTGGAAAGCAGATAGCCGTCGTAGCCCGTTTCGGCAATAAGCCTGTCGAAGAGCTCGCGCATATTAAGAAACGCCGCGAGCCGCCTGTATTTTTGCAGGAGGTTAGTGAAGCTTAATAGCTTGTTTTCTATAACTTTGTCGCCCGAATAGGCGTTAACGGCTTCCCAAAAGCAGTCTTTTGGGTGATTTGCACGGATTTCGAGAAGCTCTTTGTCGGTGAACTTGCCGAGATAGGACAGCATTACGGCGGCAAGAGGGATATCCTGCCTGGGGTTGTCCAAAACCTTGGCAAAACACATCAGGGTATCGATTGCGGCGCCGTCGCCCCCGTCCTCGAAGCCCTCCGCCTCGAAGGGGATATTGCGCCTGTTTAACTCTGCAATTATGTCCGTGGCGCAGCTCCTTGCCCTTACGAGTATGGCGATATCCGAGTATTTGCAGGGCCGGTAGCTTTCGGCCTTATTATCGTAGATATAGGCTTTGCCCACCGCCGACTCTATCCTGTCCGCAATATACGCCGCCTCGGGCGAGGGCTTGGGCTTCACCCTCGGGCCTTCCCTGACGCTGTAATACATCGGGTATTCGGGCTCATCGGCTTTGGCGCCCTTGAACCACGCTATCTCTGCGTGAGGCAGGTGGTTTTTCTTTTCTGTTTTCTTTTCGGGGCCGTAGACGAGGCGGGCGTCTTTTTTGTAGTCTATGCCGCCCAAATCGTATACCATTATCTCGTCGAAAACAAGGTTTATGAAGCTAAGGACTTCCTCGGTCGAGCGGAAATTTTCGTTGAAGTTGATGTTAAGCCCCTCGCGGGTCTTGTCGTAATGTTCGCGCTTTTCCAAAAATATGGCGGGCTCGGCGAAGCGGAACCTGTAAATGGACTGCTTGACATCTCCTACCATGAACACATTGTCTTTGGAGATTCGGGCGATGATGGATTCCTGCAGGTAGTTGGTGTCCTGGTACTCGTCTATGAAAATGCTGTCGATGGAGTTGCGTAGTTCCTCGGCGACGGCGTCGTTTTTGAGGATTTCGAGGCAGTAATGCTCGATATCGGCGAAGTCTGCCTTTTTCTCGCGGTCTTTGGCCTTCTGATATTCTTTGATAACCTCTTTAGCCACCTCGAACAGGGTGGAAGCCGCAGCGCGGGTCCCCCTTTCGGCGGCGATTACGGCGTCGTAATCGCCTTCGAAGGTGTCCCGCACTTTCTCGACAAATTCCTTGCAGGCGTAGCGGGCTTTCTTTATTTCTTCGAGAACATCCCGCTCGTCGTCGGTGAAACTATTTCTGGCAGAAGGCGCCCTGTCTTCGGGAAGGGTTATGCCGAACAAATCGCGTATGTGCGTGGCGGAAGCTATACGCTCGAGAAGCTTAAGAAGGTTGCCCAAAATTCCCCGGAATTTGCCGAAGGGGCCTTCCTTGTCCGACATATAATTTTCGGCCAAGCAAATGGCGTCGGAGCAGAGCGAGATATACCACGAAGCCTTTCTGCGGTAATGCGAAAGTATGTAGCGGGTTGCCTCGCTGCCCTCGGCCTCCTCGCCTAGCATGGCAAGGGCTTTTTCTATGAACTTGTCGGCATCAGCCTGCACAGACATGAATTTGTAAATGTCGTCCAGGGCTTTGCGCAGCCTGTCGATGTCCCGCTTGGCGGTAAACCTTTCCACCAAATCGGAAAACCTCCTGTCGCCCGAGGCGAGATATCTTTCGAGTACCTCTTCCCTTGCCTCGGCGAACATTATTCCCGCCTCGCTTTCTTCGAGGATGGACACATGGGGGTCTTTGTTTATGACCTCGAAATACCTTCGGAAGATTTCGGCGCAGAAGCTGTCTATCGTCGAAATGTAGGAGAGGGGAATGCCGTTTATTTGTTTGCGTATCCTTTCGCGCTCGGCTTCGCAGGCCGATTTGCGCAGGCTTTCGTACAGCTTTTCGGTTAGCTTTTGCTTCATCTCCTCGGCTATGGCGCGGGTGAAGGTTATAACCACAAGGCGGCTTATGTCGGCATCGGGCGAGCCTAAAAGGTAATCGATAATTTTCTGCACCATAACGGTGGTTTTGCCGCTTCCCGCCGAGGCGCTTATAAGGAGATTGCCGCTCTCGGTGAGGGCCTTTAGTTGCATGTCAGTCCATTTTGGCATCGCCTACCTCCTTGCCGTCTGAGCCCGCTAAGGGCAGCTTGCCGCTTGATGTCTCTCGGCAGTTTTCGCTTTCCGCCCCGCCGCATACCAAAAGGTATTCGCACCGGTCACAGCTGTCCTCGAGAGGGAGTTTTTCGATATTGCCTTCGAGAATTTCCTTAAGTGCGATACCGGCGATTTCGATGTTGTAATCGACTATGGCGCTAAGCGTCTCCTTGTCTAGGGCGTTTTTGCTAAGCTTTC
>DGDU01000008.1:21197-30727 GCA_002385605.1 Christensenella sp. UBA3944 | reverse complement strand
GGGGGCTTCCAGGATTTTTGTGTCGAGGTTGCCTAACTCGTCGGCGTCAAAATATCCGTTGAGGAGAAGGGGTTTTACATCCTTCGAGGGCGCGTCGATTATGGGCAGGTAAAACGCTCCGGCGGGCTCGTACCCCTCGCGGGAGAGGGCTTTTAGGTACATCCAGAGCTGAAGGCTTTTGCCGAAATAAGCGTCCGGGTCCTTTTTGGAGCCCGTCTTGTAGTCTATGACGATGGCCTTTTTGGAGCCGCCCTTTTCGAGGGTGTCCACCCTGTCTATCTTGCCCTTTACAACGAACCTGCCGTCCCCCGCGGGAATTATTATCTCGCCGCCGTCACCGAAGCCGTACTCTATCAGCTTGGGGGTGTACGCCGAAAGCTTTACCTTTTCGGCAAGCTTAAATATTATGCCGCGGCACTCCCGGCGTATGCTTTCGAGAGAGTTTTTGGTGAACATGTCGCCGCTTTCGCCAACGATTTTCGGGTCGGAGTACACCTCGTTTATTATGGCTTCCGCGAGGCGTGAGATATCGCTTTCGCTCATATCCCTGAGCTTGCCAAGGGTGCGGCGGAAAAAGAGCTCTAGCACCCTGTGTATTATGGTGCCGGCGTTGTTTCGCTGAAGCTTTCCGTCCTTGCGTGGTTCCAGCTTTACACCGTGCTGGAGGTGGTGCAGATAGGGGCATTTGAAATACGCCTCAAGCTGAGTGGCTTTTGTAAGGTATCTGCCCTCGGCGTCTTTATTGAAGTACAGCCTGCCGTCGGGGATGCCTTCTTCCTTAGGCGAGTAAATAAGCGCGTTTATCCTCTCTTTGAGCTCGTCGGGCAAAGAAGCATACAGGATATCGAGGTTTTGGGATACCTTATCGCCGCTATGGGTAACCTTTGGCAATAACTGAAGGAATTCGAAGAAGGCGTTTTTGTCGGTTGCCGCGCGGGAAGCAAGGCTTATGGAGTTTTCCGCCTTTATGACCGAATGTTTTTCGGCAAGGCTTATCTCCCTCACGCCCGTTATTTCCTTAAGTTCGGCGATTACGGGAGAGGGCAGCGCCTGCCCGCCGTCGGGGGTGATGGCAGACCAACCGAAATAGGCCCTCAAAGACACCTTTGTGAAGAGGTCAAGCAAGGCGAACATATCCTCTTTTACGAGGTCGGGCGGTGTGGGGTAAAGCCTCAGGCCGCTTTCTTCCATAAGCACCGAATCCTTTGCCGAGATTATAGCCTGGTAGCTGTGGGCGGGCGGAAGGGCGTCGCCCGTGGCGCCCATTACGAATATGGCTTTTGTCTTGTCGTATATGCTGTCCCTTAAGTTGCCGACGAAAACGCTGTCGGCGTACTGCGGAATAAGCGAAAACTCGCCGCCGCTTATACAGGCGGTAAGAATGTTTTTGCACTCGCTAAAGGGGTACTCTTCGCTTCCGATAAGCGTCCCGATTTCATCAAGCAAGGCAAAAAGCCTGTCGGCGGATTGCTTGTTGCTAGCGGCAATCATGGCGTCACCCGAAAGCAGCGCCTCGCGCTCGAGAGTTTCCGCCACCTCGGGGCGGGATAAAAAAGTTTTGCAGGCGGCCGCGAAAGAGCCCGCGGGTTGCTTGCCGGTATCGAAAGCCGAAAGGTCACGGATAATTTTTTGCCTTGCCGATTCCACCGCCTCGCTTGCGTTCTTATACGGCGATAAAAAGCCGCCGTAGCTTATGCAGCGCTCCAGGACGAAGTTCTCAAACTCGTCGGACACATCGGGCGATATGCCGCTTAAGGGGTTTTTGATATAGGACAGAACCTTGTCCTGCCTCAAGCCGAACTCGGCGGCGTCTAAAGCCGTTATAAGGTGCCTGACGATCAGCGAATCCTTAAGGCGGTATTTTTTGTCTATAAAGCAGGGGATATCGTAGCGGGCAAAGATTGTCCTTATTATGTCGTTATAAGCGGGGTTTAAGGAAATTATGGCTATATCCTTATACCTCAGCCCCTCGCCGAAAACAAGCGAGTGTATTTCTTTGGCTATGCCGTTTATTTCGTCGTAGACGGTGTTTTCCTTAAACAGTACGAGCTTGCCGCCCGCGGGCGCCTTTTGGGTATCCGAAAAAGCGAAAAGCCCACGGTTGATTGCCCCAAACGGCTCTTTAAGGACTTCGAAACACTCGATCTCGGAAAAACCAATCCCTTCCGCCTCTGCTATGTCTTTTAACCTTTCCAAGGTGTGGAAGGGGTACAGGAAGGAGTTTTTGCCGCCGTTGTCTGGGGTTACGCCTATGCTTACCGACTGCGCCGAGCGCATCAGGGCGGCTATTATCTCGTACTGCTTTGCCGAGAAGGAGGGGAAGCCGCCGATGTAAACATGGGCGCCCTTGATATAGTCGAGGTTTTGGGCTTCGGCAATGAATTTATCCGTCCTTGTAGTGCTGTCGGGGTAACCGAGCTCCAAGTCGTTAATATATTCCTTATATAATAGCGCTATGTCGAGCGCCTTTCTTTGCGTGTTTTTGGTGAGGTTTCGGGCAGCCGCAAGGATGTCGTCGGGGGTGTGGCAGTTGTTTCTGAAGGAGGTTATAACGGCGTACATTTCAGAGGCGAAGTTGGGAAGAAGGGCTGCCTCGGTATAATGGACAAGCCTTTTCGTGTTGCGGTTTAAGACTTTTTTGAATACTATAAGCGCGCCTTCTTTGGAGAGGCATTTCCCCGCCTTTTCGCCCAGAGCCTTTACGGTAAGGCGCATAAAAGATACTACATCGATGTTGAAGGCGGCTTGAAGCCCCAGCCTCTCGAAGATTTCTTTTTCGATGGACAAAGAGAACTTGTCGGGCACAATGAAGATGTGCCTCGAGCCGGAGGTGTTGTTTTTGCCCAAAGCGTCTATAACCCCGCCGCAGGCCGAGTTGAGGGTGTTGGATTTATAAAAAGTAATCATGCGTCCTTTGTTAATCGCTTACCGAAAACTCCGTAAGCTTGCCGTCCTCCCATGCTATGGTTACAGTCTTGTTGCCCCTTGCCTTAAGCCCCGATATCCTGCCGCTTTTCCATTCGGAGGGAAGGGCGGGCAGGGGTACGATTTCGCCGTCGTGGCTTTGGAGAAGCATTTCGGCGATGGCAGCCGTCGCCCCGAAGTTGGAGTCAATCTGGAAAGGCGGATGGGCGCCGAGAAGCGAAGCGTAGCTTCCGCCCATGCGGCTTGACGGCTTGGGAAGCCTTAATAGCTTTTTGATGAACTCGTAGGCCTTGTCGCCGTTGCCCAGTCGGGCATATAAGCACGCCTTCCAGGCGAGGCTCCAGCCCGTGCCGCCGTCCCTGCGCCTCTCCAGCGTTTTGGCGCACGCCTCGGCAAGGTCTACCGTTTGTCTGGGGGTTATCTCGGCGGCGGGATACAACCCGTACAGATGGGACAGATGCCTGTGCCAGGCCTCGGTTTCGGTGTAGTCGTCGTACCACTCCTGCAGATACCCTTTTGCCGATATCTTGTAGGGGTAAAGAAGGGGAAGGGCGCGCTTTACCTTAGCCGCAAGTTTGCTGCCCACGCCCAAAGCCTCAACGGCGTCCAGATAGTCGTTAAACAGTACCCGTATAATTGCGACATCGGCGGTAGACGCCTTGTTGTAGGCGTAGCGCTCGCTCTTAATGTAGAATTGGTTTTCGGGGCTTGCGCTCGGGCAGGGCACAAGCTTGCCGCTTGCCTTGTCCTCAACAAGATAGCCGAGATAAAACTTTATCGCGCCTTCCATTACGGGAAGGGCCTCGTTTTTGAGAAATTCCTTGTCGCCCGTAAACAGGTAATGTTCGTATAAGTGCCTGCACAGCCAGCCCGCGGCGCCTATAAACAGGGCGTATGCCGAGGGGTTGGAGAGGCTTTCGCCGCCCACAGGCGCGGTATGCCCCCAGATATCCGAGTTATGCCCCGCCGTCCAGCCCTCCATATTGAAGGTCTTTTGGGCGGTGACGGCGCCCGACGCCGCCATCTTTTTTATCTGTTCGAACAGCGGCTTGTGGCATTCGCTAAGGTTGCAAACCTCGGCGGGCCAATAATTCATCTGTGTGTTTATGTTTACGGTGTAATTGCTGGACCACGGCGGGCGAATGGAGCGGTTCCAGATGCCCTGAAGGTTTGTTGCCAAAGTCCCTTCCCTGGAGGAAGCGATGGTGAGATACCGCCCGAAGTTAAACAGCGTCACCACAAGCTCGGGCGAGGGCGCGCCCTTTTCGCAGGCCTTTAGCGCCTTACGCGTGCTTTGGGGTGACATTTCGCTGCCGTTAAGGGTGAAGCTCACTCTGTCGTATAAGGATTTATAATCGGCTATATGCTCGGCCTTTAACGCCTTGTAGCCCTTCTCTACAGCCGCCTCCAGCTTTTTCTTTATGTACTTGCGGGGGTTTTGGTCGGAGTAGGTTGTCCTTGTGACCATGTAAAGCTCGAGCTTGCGGAAGTCTAAAATCCTCATGCCCCCCATTAGGTAGTGGAGCTTGCCGTCGGTTACAATCTTTATGCCGCACCATGCCGTCATGCCCTTGTTTTTGGAGTCGTAGACGATGGGCTTGGCGGTGTAGTGGTAGTTGGGGTAAACTCGGGAGGGCGCCTGCACCCTTATCCAGAAAATGCCGTCCTCGTAGATTGTGCCGCCTTTTAATAATGTCTGGAAGTCCATGCGGCAGCGGTTTACGAAGCCGAATTCCATTTTCTTTACATAGCAGCCCGCGGGGTAGGAAACAAAGCTTTCGGACTCGCAGGGCGCGCCGAAGGCCTTAAAGGAATACCTTAGTATGGCGTTGTCTATGTCGAGGCAGCGGCGGTATTTTGTAATGAACAGGGGATAACCCGAAAAAACAAGCCTGCCTAAAGAAAGGTAGGACTCGGTATACTGGGCAAGCATACGCCTGTTGATAATCTTTTCGCCCTCGGAAAACTTGTCGGCAAGGATAGCCTCTCTTGCCGCCGCCAAAGCGCCGGGCGCCTCGACGGATTTGTCTTTGCCGTAGCCCGACCAGAAGGTATCGTCATTCAGCCAGATGCTGTCGTACAGGGGGTTGCAGCTGTCCATAACCCCGATATTGCCGTTGCCCAGAGGGTAGCAGTCCTCCCACCTGAGCGCCCAACACTTGCTTTGCAAAAATGTTTTCATGGATACCTCCCCTTGAAATTATACAATGATAAGAGGCTCATAGTCAATATACGCGGGACTAAACAAAAACGCCCGCGGAATCCGGCGCAGAATGGCTTTGTCGCGGGCGATATTTGCGTAATAAAAAATACGGGCATTGTGCCGGCTTCTTTTTTTGTTATTCTCCTTTGAAGGGAAGCAGGGCCATTATGCGGGCTCTCTTGATAGCCTGCGCGAGCATCCTCTGGTGCTTGAGGCATACGCCCGACATACGGCGGGGTATGATTTTGCCCTTCTCGGTGACATAGCGCGGGCGCTTCTCGCCGCTCTTGTCTATGCCCTTGTCGTTTCTCTCGATTTCTTTGGCGAGGGTGATGTAATCGATATCCTCTACCTTATTTACACAGAAGCTGCAAACCTTCCTTCTGGACGAATGCTTCATTCCGCTTTGTTTTACATCTTTGCTCATTTTATACGCTCTCCTTAATTTACCTTATTGATAAGAAATGTTAGAAGGGGAGATCTCCGTCCGGTATGGGCTGGAGCTCCTCTACCTTGCGCCTTTCTAAGAGCTCGGTATCATCGGGGAAACCTTCGGAGCGGGTGCTTAAGAACTGTACCTCGTCGGCGACTATTTCGGTTACATAGCGCTTGGAGCCGTCGGGGCCGTCGTAGCTGCGGGTCTGTATAGAACCGCAAATGCCGACCTTGCTGCCCTTACGCAGGAACTTCCCGCAGTTTTCGGCCTGGTTGCGCCAGCAGATAACGGGAAGGAAGTCTGTTTGCCTTGTGCCGTCTACGGAGCTGTAATTGCGGTTGACGGCGATAGTGAACTTGCAAACCTTAATGCCGCTGTTGGTGGTGTTAGTTTCGGGATCCCTCGTAAGGTTTCCGATTAAGATAACCTTGTTCATTTGCTGCTCCTAGACTTTTTTTGTTATCATTTGGCGGACGATACCGTCGTTGATTCTCATCTGCCTGTCGATTTCGATGGGGGCGTCGGGGCCGGACTCGAAATTGATGAGAACATAATAGCCTTCGGTCTTGTAGTTGATGGGATAGGCAAGGGTGCGGGTGCCCCACTTGTCGATACCATTGACCGTGCCGCCGAGGCTGACGATGAGATCGCTGAACTTATCGATAAGGGCGGTCTTGTCTTCCTCGCTGAGGCTGTTCTCGATGATGAATAACAGTTGGTACTTGTTCATGCTTTACCTCCTTTTGGACTGATGGCATCCCTTGGGGGATGCAAGGACGCGGTTAACCGCGGCACTACAAAATGCTATAACACATTATAGAATTATTTATATATTATGTAAAGCGATTTTTACCAAAAATAAGTTATTTAGACAAAAAATCCTTAGTTCCCGTAAGAATTACCCTGCCCCGCTCTTTATGCATGCAGATTTCGTTGGCGAGCCCGCTTGTAAGCCTTTCGCCGTCTACGCAGAAGTCCTGGGGTTTGTCCAGGCGGATGAGGCAGCGGCGGAAAGAAACGAATTTGATATTCTCGCTTTCGTACTCCGACTTAAAGCCGATAAAGAACGCCCTGAAGAAAAGGAAAAACATTTTTATAAGCCTTAATGGCCCCGTAGGCGCTTTTATCAGGAGGAGCTGGCCTTTGCCGTCGTTTAGGTTAAACAGCCTGTTGAAGTTGAAGCCGAAAACATACCTCGAGTTCACCGCCATAATGAGGGTGTAGCAGCCCTCGAAGGAGCGATCGTCGGCCTTAACGGAGGCGTTTATTCGGTGGACTTTGTATTCCTTAAAGGCGTAAAGGTAGTAAACAAGCCTTTTGAAAACCTTTTTGTGCTTGCTTTTGGGAAGGTAGCCTATGGGGGTAAAGCTGCCCGCGGCGGCGACATAAGAAAACAGCCTGCCGTTTATCTCGCCGAGGTCTAGCTTAAACTGCCCTCTTTGGGTGTTGGCGGAGTCCAGCTTTTTGAGGGTGTGCGCGCAGTCGTTGAAGGTGCCGCAGGGTATATAGTAAAGCTCTATGTTTTTGTCGCGCAGGGCGTTTATCGCATAGTTAAAGGTGCCGTCGCCCCCGCAAAGAACGAGGATATCGTAGCCCTCGCTTTCCTTAGCTATGTCGAAGCGGTCTTCGGCTTTATATACTTTTTTGTGAACTATGCCGTAGGCTTTGGTTAGCGCGGCGATAAGCTCTTTGTCCCCGTCGACGCCGTCGGCGTTACCGCTCGAGGAATTTATAAGCAACAGACATTTCATACTTTATATAATTATATCATAAATTAATGTAATTAAGAACATCCGCTCAGGTGTGGAACAGCCTTATAAGCTCCTGTTTTATCTTTTTGTGCGAGAATATCAGCGTGACAATTACTATAAGCCCTCCGAGCGACGCCGTGAGTATCGACAACAGCTTGAAGGAGGAATCCGTAAACAGAAGCACGACAAAAGGCAGCATACCGAGCAAGGCTATCGAAAGAAGATTAAGAAGGTATTTTTGCGGGTGCCTGTGGTTAATTACGATGAAAACCGAAACGGTTAGCATCGCCAGGATATACAGCGAGGGAAGCACATACTCGTAGATAAACAGCGGGCGGGGCAAAAGCTTGCGCCCGATTATCGCGACTATCGTGAGCATTATGGTTTGCATAACAACCTTCTGGCTGAAATACCCGAAGTTTTGTATGGTAAACCGTATGGAAATGTAGATGTAAGCAAGCGCCGCCATTATGAAGAAAGACAATTTGAGGTTTTCGGTTACGATGTATTCGGTGCCAAGCGCTATCGCCGAAAGATAGACGGCGATGCCAAGGTAAATCTTGTCGAAAAGGGTTGTCGAAAATAAAGAAGCCCTCTTCCTGGCTGGATAGGCGCGGGGAAGCTTAAGCGCCTCGGACAACGCGCCTCCGCTGAACGGCACATGGCACAAGGGGCATAAGGTAGTCTTACAGCCTATCTCGATTTGGCAATGAGGGCATTTCATCTTATTTTTCTATCGGCGTGACGACAACGCCGTCCCTGGTGTCAAGAATGTTGTATCCCATCTCGTTTATGCGGGTGCGCAGGCTGTCGGCAAGGGCAAAATCCCTGTTTTTCTTGGCGGCTGCCCTTTGCTCCACAAGCTCGGCGATTTCGGGCGGCAGGGGGGCGCTCTCCTCTTTCTTGGGCGCGGGTAGCTTGTCCAAAGACAGCCCGAACACCTTGTCGAACTCTAAGGCCAGATTGTAGATATCTATGCTTTTGGGCTCCTTAACCGCCGTAAACAGTACTCCCAAAGCAAGAGGGATGTTGAGGTCGTCCTCTATTGCCGCCTTAAACTCGGAGCGGTACTTCGCGAGAGTTTCGGCGGGCGTTTTGGCGGGGGAAGCCTTGTGCTGGGCAAGCTGGTTGAGAAGCCTCTCGCGGCTTACCTTTGCGGCATCCATACCGTCGAAGGTGAAGTTTAGCTTCTTGCGGTAGTGGGCGTTGAGGCAGAAGAAACGGAAGTCCATGGGGCTGTATCCCTTCTCCTCAAGCTGGGCTATCGTGTAGGTGTTGCCCAGGCTTTTGCTCATCTTGCCGCCGTCAACAAGCATAAACTCGCCATGCAGCCAGTAGTTTACGCTTTGCTTGCCGGTTAGCGCCTCGTTCTGGGCTATCTCGTTTTCGTGGTGGATGGGTATGTGGTCTACGCCGCCGCTGTGGATGTCAAAGACTTCGCCGAGGTACTTCTGGCTCATAACCGAGCACTCGATGTGCCAGCCGGGGTAGCCTTTGCCCCAGGGGCTGTCCCATTGCATGATGTGCAGGGGGTCGGCCTTTTTCCAAAGGGCGAAATCGGCGGGGTGGCGCTTTTCGCTGTTTACCTCTACGCGCGCGCCGGCGATTTGCTCGTCCAGCTTGGCGCCCGACAGCTTGCCGTAGCCTTCAAATTTCTGAATGTCGAAGTAAATGCCGTCGGAGGTTTCGTAGGCGTAGCCCGCCTCGAGCAGCGCCTCCACATATTTTATCATGTCGTTTATGTGGTCGGTGGCTTTGGCTATAATTTCGGGCCTTCCGATATTCAATTTTCCCAAATCCTCGAAGAACACCTTGGTGTAGTATTCGGCTATTTCCCACGGGCTCTTCTTTTCGGCGCGGCTTGCCTGCACCATTTTGTCTTCGCCGTCGTCGCTGTCCGCCATGAGGTGGCCTACATCGGTGATGTTCAGGACGCCCTTAAGCTTGTATCCTTCGTAGCGCAGGGCGCGGCGCACAAGGTCCATAAAAATGTAGGTGCGCAGGTTGCCTATGTGGGCGTAGCTGTACACGGTAGGGCCGCATGAGTACATCGTTACGGCCTTGCCGAGGGGCTCGAAATCCTGCTTTGTACGGGTGAGAGTGTTATAGAACTTAAGCATTGTTTTGTCCTTTTGGTTTATCTTTATCGTCGTCGTTTATTACCTGGTTGGAAATCGAGTAGCGGCAGCTTTCGACGCCAAGCTGATCCTCAAGC
>DGDU01000008.1:0-20949 GCA_002385605.1 Christensenella sp. UBA3944 | reverse complement strand
CGCCGTGCATCCTTACAACCCTGCCGGGGACGCCCACTATGGTGCTGTGCGGGGGCACATCCTTAAGGACAACCGAGCCGGCCCCTACCTTGCAGCCCTCGCCTATAACTACAGGGCCGAGGATTTTGGCGCCCGCCGAAATCATAACATTGTCGCGGATGGTGGGATGGCGCTTGCCGACATCCTTGCCCGTGCCGCCCAGGGTGACTCCCTGATAGATGGTGACATTGTCGCCTATCTCGGTGGTTTCGCCTATTACGACGCCGACGCCGTGGTCTATAAACATACCCTTGCCTATTACGGCGCCGGGGTGGATATCGATGCCCGTCTTTCTCTTGGCGCGGGCGCTGAGCAAAAAGGCGAAGAACTTGCAGCCCTTGGCATAGAACCAATGGGCTACGCGGTAATAAATCATGGCCTTTATGCCGCTGTAGGTTAGAAGAACCTGTAGCTTGCTTTGTGCCGCCGGGTCTCTCTCCATTGCGGCGTTTATGTCGCTCTTTATATTTTCGAACATGCTGCCTCTTTTGACGATAATTCTCCGAATTTAATTGTGGAGCGGCAAAAGGTCGCTCCACAAACAGTTTATCGTATCAGTATATAATTATGCTTTTGCGGGTTGATGTGCGTCGGTTAGCGCTTGCGGTATTGGTCGGCGGGAGCTATGCCGTAGCGGGGCACCTGCCCGGGCTTGACGGGAAGCTCGTTGGGGCCGTAGATGTGCGGCCTGTTGCCCTTGGGCACAAATGTGATGGGCTTGGGCTGGCGGTTGTGCATTACGAGCGGCAGGAGTATGAGAAGGATGGGCACCGCCACGAGCACTATGAGGTACAGAAGGTTAATGATTATCTGTAAGCTGCTTTCGGCAAGGAAATCGTCGAAGTAGGGGGTGAAGTAGCCGGTAAGGGCGGATAAAATTCCGTCTCCGTTCAGCGCCTCGACCTCGGCGAAAGCGGGCATAATCATCGTGAGAAGCCCGAACAACAGGATAAGTATGGGTATGACATGCAGCCTCCTGGAGGTATAGGTGAACATCCTGAAGACGCAAAGTATGAGCTCTGCCAAACAAAGGATTACCGTAACCCAGAGGCAGACAACCGCGCCGTTTGTGGCTATGTAGCGGACAATCGCCGTCCAGTCGTATTTGCCGCTGGCGTCCTTGACGATTTCCATGCTGTTAAGGCGGCTTTCGGCGTTCATGAAGCGGATGTAGTACCAGCTTCTGCCCTGCATCTGGTCGAGGTTTTCAATGAAATCAACCCTGTTGCGGCTGAACATGGGCATGCGGAACACGGCCTTTAGCATATCCACCGCCGTGATGTCTATGGACACCATCTTGAGGTCGGCGTAGAGGAAGACATATTCGGGCACGGTGCCGTCGGGAGCCTTGTATTCGACACCGTTGGGTAGGTAGTCGTTGGGGGTTTGGTAGGTGCCCTTGGGCCAGTTGCCGTCGTTGGGCACGCGGAAATCCTGCTCGCCGGGGCCAAGCCTTATGTAGGCGATAGAGGTAACCGAGAGCTTGATGTCGCTGGAAATCGAATCTTCTATCGAGTTGATGGTGGCGGCGGGAAGAATAAAGCTTATAAGCATAAAACACGCCATGAAGGCGAGGATGAGCACCATAAAGAAGGGCAGCCCCGCGCCGTAGTACCTGGTTTTGCCGAAGAAGGTTTTGAAGTCGAAGTCTACTTCGGAGTACCTGTCGGCGTATTTGCCCAGGGACTTAACCTGCTTGTTGCGCTCGGAAGCCAAGGCGAGCTTTGCCGAGGCAAGCTCGGCGGCTATGACATTGCTGTTGTAGTCGCCGGTTATAACCTTCGCGAGGATTGCCTTGTATTCCTTGCGCTTGGCGCGCAGGCGGGCTTTTATGTAAGGCGATTCGGCTTCGCGGATATCGAATTTTATCTCGTTAATTTTGCGGTTGAGCAAATCGATAAGAAGCGCTTCGTCTTTTTCGGTCCAGGTAGCCGAAAAAATTTTGGCGTTGGACAATGGTTTTTGAGCCATACTATTCTCCCGTTTTACCAAACCTTCCTTGGTTCGGCCCGATAGATATTTAATATTATATAACGATTCCCGCCGAATATCAAGCCCTTATCTTATTTACTACACATTGAATCTAAAAATTACCACATCGCCTTCCTGCATGACATAATCCTTGCCTTCGCTTCTTACCTTGCCCTTTTCTTTGGCGGCGGCGTAGGAGCCGCACTCCAACAGGGTTTCGTAATTTACGACCTCGGCGCGGATAAAGCCTTTTTCGAAGTCGGTATGGATTTTGCCCGCGGCTTGCGGCGCTTTGGTGCCCACGGGAATTGTCCACGCCCGTGTTTCTTTTTCGCCCGCCGTAAGGTAGCTCATAAGCCCCAAAAGCCTGTATGACGATGTTATAAGCTTGTCCAGGCCCGAGCGCTCTATGCCCATGGCCTCCATAAACTCCGCGCGCTCTTCGGGAGGAAGGGCGGCAAGTTCCGCCTCCAGCCTGGCGCAGAGAGCCACCGTTTCGCTTCCTTCAGCCTCTGCGTAGGCCTTTACCTTTTTGACATACTCGTTGTCCTCGGCTTCGTTCTCGGCCGTGTTGGCGACATAGATTACCTTCTTTTGCGTGAGCAGGAACAGCCCGTCGGCAAACTCCTTTTCCTCATCCTTAAGCTTTACGCTTCGGGCGGGCTTTCCTTCGGCAAGCGCGGCGTGTATCTTTTCGAGTATCTCCAGCTCGGCAAGATACTTCTTGTCGCCGCCTTTTGCGGAGGCTTTTGTTTTGTCAATTCTTTTGGTTAGGGATTCCAAATCGGCAAGAACGAGTTCCAGATTTATCGTTTCGATATCCCTTATCGGGTCTATGCTTCCCTCGACATGGATTATTTCGGGGTCGTCGAAACAGCGCACGACATGCACTATGGCGTCCACCTCGCGGATGTGGGAAAGGAACTTATTGCCTAAGCCTTCGCCGCGGCTGGCGCCTTTAACCAGCCCCGCGATGTCCACAAACTCGATTACGGCGTGGGTGATTTTTTGGGAGTTGTACAGCGCCGCGAGCTTATACAGCCTTTCGTCGGGCACGGCGACTATGCCCACATTGGGTTCTATGGTGCAAAAGGGGTAGTTGGCGACCTGCGCCCCCGCCTGCGTTATGGTGTTGAACAGTGTGCTTTTTCCTACATTGGGAAGTCCGACTATACCAAGCTTCATTTGTTGTCCTCTTTGAATAATATTCCGCTTTTTTTGATTTTCTCTTTGGCAGCCCGAAGAGCGTTATCCACCGCTTTTGACGAAATTTTCAGGGCTGAGGCGATTTCCTTGTACGAATACCCCTCGAGGTAAAGCCTGAGCGCCTTTGCCTGCCTGGGGGTAAGGACACTGTCTACCTTGCGGTAGAAGCCCTCGGTTTCTTCCTCGTCTATGTAGCTCGCGACGGGGTCGGGCGACAACAAATCGGTCGCCTCGGGCAAAAACTCCTCTTCGTTTTCGCCGACAGCAAGGCTTGAGGCCGTGTTGAGCGCCTTGTGCTTTTCGCGGGAGTATGCCCTAAGGGCGTCGTTTATCTTGTTTCGGATGCAAACCGAGGCGAAGGCGGCGAAGCTTGCCTTGCTTTTGCCCGCCTTGAATTCCCTGATAGCTTTAAGCAGCCCGATTGTGCCTTCCTGTATGAGGTCCTCCCCGTCGCCTCCCGAGGCAAGAAAAAACCCCGCCCGCGCTATCCTTCGCACAAGCGATTTGTAATTAACGATAAGCCTTTCGATGCTTTCGGAATCCCCCGCCTGCGCCTTCAATAAAAGCCCGAGCTCTTCGGAAGCGTCCTGAGGGAGATTATTTATCGCTTTATCCATCATCTACTTTTGTTGCCTCTGCCTTACAGCCTCGTAAAGCAGCGCGCCGCACGCCACCGAGGCGTTAAGCGAGTTTACCTTGCCGAGCTGAGGCAAAGATATAACGCCGTCGGCAAGCTTTTTGGTCAGGGCGTTTACTCCTTTACCCTCGCCGCCTATCACAATGGCGACATTACCCGTGAGGTCGGTTTCGTAAACTGAGGCGCCGTCCATGTCGGCGGCGTATACCGTAACGCCCATATCCTTCAGCTTTCTTACGGCGTCGTTTATGTTTGTAACCTTGGCAATGGGCACATATGCCGCGGCGCCCGCGCTTGTGCGGATCGCAGTTTCGTTTACCGTGGCGTTTCTGTGCTTGGGTATGACGACGCCCGTTGCCCCCGCGCAGTCGGCAACCCTTATTACGGCGCCCAGGTTGTGCGGATCCTCAACGCCTTCGAGAAGGACAAAAAGCACCGGCGCTTTGTCCGAACAGGCCGCCTCGGTGAGGGCGTCGAAGTTGGCGTACACAAACTCTGTCACGACGGCAATGGCGCCCTGATGGCGCTTTGCCTCGCTCATTCTGTCCAGGGCTTCCTTGTCGGTAAACTGCACCCGGATGTTTTGCTTTCTCGCCTCGGCGACAAGCCTGTTGAGCCTGTCGGAGAAGGCGCCTTTTTGGATATATAGCTTTTCTACCGTAAGCCCGCCGCCCAGTGCCTCGCCGACGGCATTAATGCCTTCTATAATCATTTTGTCTCCTTTTGGGTTTCCGTTTCGCTGGTTTGGGCGCCGTTTTCGGCGTAAGCGAGCTCCATAAGCTCGGCCAGCCTTTCGTGAAAGCCGCCCAGATACAGATATCCGACCACGCCCTCGAAGCCTGAGGCAATGCGGTAGTCGATAATCGTCGAGTTCTTTGCCGAGGTCGGTTTTTTGACATTACGGCAACGCTTGTACACGGCGAGCTCCTCCTCGGTAAGTACGCTAAGGATATGCTTTAGCGCCTGCGCCTGGCTTGTGGCGTTAACGAACGCCGAAGCCTTGCGGTGCAAAGGCCCCGCCTTTTCGCCGCTTAAAGCCGCGAGCGCCGCCCTCACATACAGAGTCTGCACGCTGTCGCCCACAAAGGAAAGCACGGCGGGGTTCATCATGTTAAGCTCCCGCTTATCGAGGGTGGTTGGGGCAATGGGCAAAAATCTGGCGGCGTCCATGTCATTTATTATACATCAAAAAAACAAAATTGAAAACTTTCGGGCTTGATATTTTGATGTTTTGTGTTATACTGATTTAGTTAACTGAGATTTTAATTTATGTATCATAATACATAAAGGAAGGAGAGAGAGGATGAAACTTGACTACATCAAAACATTAAAAGTAGGCACAGCTTTCGCCATTATTATGGTTTTCTGGACCGCCTACGACTATGTTGTGCCGCTGCTTCTCGAGAACGCCTACGGCCTCAGCAATATGTGGCGCGGGTTTATAATGGGCCTCGATAACCTTTTGTCCCTGTTTTTGCTGCCTTTGTTCGGTAAGCTTTCGGACAAGACCAACACCAAGTACGGCAAGCGCACGCCCTATATAGTGCTTGGCACGATAGCTTCGGTGCTTCTTATGGTGTTCGTGCCCGTTTCGGCAAACGGACAGCTCAAGAAGGCTATGGCTCTCCGCCAGGAAATAACCCAAACCTGGGTAGACGGCTACACCTATGTGGACGACAGCGGAAAAACCTACGATGCCGAAGCCCTTTACACAATGCTTTTTGAGAAGGGCAAAGAGAACTCGGACTACTGCGACCACGCTTACCTTAAGCTGAACGGCATAGATTCCCTGGACGATTACCTTAAGATAGCGCTTAATCCTTACAAAAACCCTGACGGAAGCGATTCGCTTAACAAGAAGGGCGAGATAACTCTCTCGGATGGCTATGTCAAGTTTGTAAAGCCCGGCATAAACACCTTCGCCAGCAATCAGGTTAACAACACAATAACGATGAGAAACGCGGGCTCCCTCGCCGCTTACATGGTGGTGCTGCTCCTTGTGCTTATCGCCATGGCGACTTATAGAAGCCCGGCGGTCGCGCTCATGCCCGATGTCACGCCCAAGCCCTTGCGCAGCCAGGCCAACGCAATGATTAACCTCGCCGGCGGCGCGGGCGGCGCTATATCCTTTATAATTTATACTGTGGTGCTTCTTATAAATCCCACGGGCTACATCGCGATATTCATCTGCGTGGCGGCGGCAATGCTTGCCCTGCTCGCTGCCTTCCTGCTGCTCGTAAAAGAGCCCAAGCTCGTTGAGGAGTGCAGGGTAATCTGCGAAGAGTACGGCATCTCCAACGACGAGGATATGCCCATCAAGTCCGACGACGGCGCGCTGCTAAGCGGAAATGTCGAGGAAGTAAATAAGCTTAAGAAAGCCAAGCTTACTTCCTTTATCCTTATTCTCGCGTCGATATTCATGTGGTTTATGGGCTACAACGCCGTAACCAGCAACCTTTCGATTTACATCACCCGCACCCTTAACCTTTCGGCAGGGCTCGGCGGTGTCATTTCGGGCGTATCTATGGGCATCTCGGCGATCGCCTTCATCCCCGTAGGCTACCTGGCGGTAAAGATAGGCCGCCGCAAATCCATTATGATGGGCTTCGCTTTCGCTGTTGTATCTTTTATCCTTGTATTCTTCTTTGCCGCCAACCCGGGAAGCGCCGTAATCTACCTGTTTACGATATTCTACCTGATAGCCGGCTTCGGCCTCATTATCGCCAATGTTAACACCTTCCCCATGGTTGTCGAGCTCTCCAGCACCGACAGCGTGGGCAAATATACCGGCCTTTACTACACCGCCACCATGAGCGCCCAGGCCATAACCCCCTTTATCGCGGGTATAGTTATGGACAAATTCGGCAACAAGTATCTGTTCCTTTATTCGACCATCTGCGTGGTGATAGCAATACTGCTTATGGTATTCGTAAAGCACGGCGACAGCAAGGCGGTGCCTCCCAAGTCCAAGCTCGAAATGCTGGGCGCGGGCGACGATTAATCCGACAAAACGGGAGTTTCGGAGTATGAGAAAGCTTATCCTATCCCTACTGATGATAGCCGTCATTTCTATCGGAGCTGTTATGATAACGGCTTGCTCCAGCGAGTCCCCCGTACCCGGCGTAGCGTGGGCGGAAAAAGAAACGCTCACCTACGAGATTAAAGAGGGCGACACCCTTATCGGTACCCTCACGGTGGTTTCCGAAAGGCTTAAGGGCGGCGAGTATAAAATCGAGCGCCTGCGCGAAGAGCCCTTCAAACTTTCGTCGGGAAGCGCCAGAGTGACAAAAGTCGCGACTGACACGCAGGGCAAGGAAATAATGTACTCGGAGAGCCTTCTTAACGGCTTCACCTCTCTTGCTTCTTACAAGAAGGTAGATTATAACGGTGTAAGCTACGAGAACAAGGTTTATCACGAGGGCAGGTATTTTTATTACAGCAAGAACGGCGGCGACTACAAGCGAATAAAGGCCAACGGCGGCTACGCCGACAACGAGCTTTTGTATAACATCATAAGGCTGTACGACATAGACGGCGGTTACAGTTCGGAATACAAGGTGCTTAGCCCCAATACCGACAGCCTGGAAAAAATCGCGGTGAGCGTATCCGACGACGCCACCAACTTCGCCCTCAGGTATACCGACAGAAACGGCGGGCAGCAGGAGCAAACCGTCGCGTGCCTTAAAGCGGTATTCCGCAAGACCGAATCCCCCTCGGGGCAGCCGATATCGGTATGGTACGCCAAGTCCTCCTTCATTCTTAAGGGAAGCAGCGTTTCCCCACGCAACGAAAGCTTTTACATTCCCGTAAAGATTGTCGAGAACAACCTGACCTACAGCTTAATAAACGCAAAAGCGGAATAACAAAAAAAGGGCTCGGAAGGAGCCCTTTTTGATTGGGAAACAGGAGATTATACCTATACAACCATATTGTTGACAACCTTCATTATCTCGACTTCCTCCAATGTGTTGGCGTCGATGTAGACATAAAACTCTTCGTCCTCGCGCTCGCAGAAGAACTCGTAGGCGAATATCTCGGTGTTCCACTTTGTGGGGATAACCACGGTGCGGGTCTCTACTATGGTGAGCTTCTTGCTTACCTTTTCGGCTGCCTGTTCGGGGGTGGCGGAAGGCGGGTCAAGGCTTCTGTCTATATGGTTGTAGGCGTAGCCCGTGGCGTCGAAGGCAAGCACGCAACCGTCGTCGCCAACCTTAAGCTTGACGAAATCGGGATAGTAAAGGATATCGTCATGGAAGAAGATATAATTGAGATACACCGCCCCCTCGCCGGGCGTCACCCATACGAGTTTCAGGTTTTCGTAGCCCATTGTAACAAGCACTTCTTCAGCCTTTTCGGTTGCCTCTTCGATATCGATCTCGGCGCCTCCTTTATCGTGGCTGGAGGTATACAGCACCAGCTTTCCGCCCTGCTCGGATATCTGCGCGAGCCCCTCGCCTTCTTCGGTGGCCACGCTGAACACAAAACTGGGGATGCTGCCCATAGTCTTTTCCACAAAGGCGATTTCTTTGGCGTCCTTGAAGATTTCGCGCGCCCGAGCCTCGGCGGCTTCCTGCGTAACTTTAGGCAGGGAGTTAAGGTATTTTGCTTCGCGGATGGCTGTGGCGTCGCTGAACGGCCCGTCGTATATCATCTCGGGGTAGTCGATATTGGAGTCGTTATTGAAGTGCTCGTAGCAGTCCCCGAGCATCTGTATGCCTTCGTCCAGCCTGCCGACAAAGGTGGCGTCGCCCCTGAGCCCCTCGTCAACTTCCTTGAAGCTTGCCTTAAGGCTCTGCACTACTTTATACAGGGATTCGAGCTTATCCTTTTCTTCGTCGGTTAAGGGGTCGTCCGGCAGCTTTTTGGAAAGGCAATGGCAGTAGTCGCCCATCTGGTTCAGGAATTGTATAATCTTTTCCATATTGCTGTCCTTACCCGACAGCTGGGCGAGGTTGTTTTTGGCAATCTCGGCGTTCATCCAGATTTCCGAAAGAAGGGTTTTCTGGGTCTGGCTGCCTTCCGAAACGCTGACCTTAGAAAGTTTTATCTCGATGTCGTCTATCGAGTCCATCGCTTCGATGAAGGATTTTTTATACAGGTTGTCGAGGTGGGTGTTGTATTTTTCCTTCATATCGGCGGCGAACGCCAGCGTTACCGCAAGCCCCGCCACAAGCACCAGGGCTATGACGGTACCTATAAGCAGTTCTAATTTTATCGGTCTTTTTTCTTTCATAATTCACCGCCTATACGCAGAATACATGCAATCCGATTGTAAGCCTTACCTCTTTGGAGCGGATCCAGGAGTTGGTCGCTGTTTTGGGGTTGTAATAATAAAGGCATCCGTGCGTCGGGTCCCAGCCGTTCAGGGCGTCGTTTGCCGCCTTTTTGGCGGTTTCGTCGGGGGTGAGGTTAATCTGCCCGTCGTTTACGCAAGTGAACGCCCACGGCTGATAGATAACGCCCGCTATGGTGTTGGGGAAGGAAGAACTTCTTACCCTGTTGAGAACAACCGCCGCGACGGCAACCTGCCCCGTATACGGTTCGCCCCTCGCCTCGGCGTAGACAAGCCGCGCAAGAAGGTAGGAGTCGGCGGAAGAAGCAGTGCCCGCGCTTGCCTGCGTAAGGGTTACCCCTATGGCGGCGGCGGTTTTCGGCCCCACAATGCCGTCTGCGACAAGCTTATTGGTGCGCTGGAAATACTTTACCGCCGCTTCGGTCTTTGGCCCGTATATACCGTCTACGGCGCCGTTGTAATAGCCCCAGTTTTTTAGCCTCGTCTGAATGGTTCGCACCACATTGCCCGTCGAGCCTCTTTTGAGGACGGCGGCATCGGCAACCTCTTCCTGCTCGGCAAAAACATCGGTAAAAAAGACAAGGCCCGCAAATAGTACTGCAATCAAAAGCAAACCGCTGATGAGTTTCTTAGTCATACCATCTATCCTTATTTCTCTCGATTATTTCCATAATTTTTGATTTATAAACCCTTCCCTCACCGTCCGAAGGCACAAAACAAAGGGGCGGAAAGGCAACGCACCACCAGTTAGCGCCTTCTCCCGACCCGAGCCTTACCACGAGGGCGTCGTAATTGCCCGCCTCAAGCGTAAGATTTCCGTAATCCTTTTCGGGGAAGTATTCGTTTGTAAGGGAAGCCCTCGCCCCGTACCCGCTTCCCGCCAATACGCCGTTTGCCACCTCCTCGATTTCGTCCAGGCGGCTTTCTATAATCTCCTTAGCTTCCTTTGCCGATTTGCAATCCTTCAGAAGGGGTGTAAGGTAAGCCACAATCTGGTCCCTTACCTCCAGCTTAACCTGTTGGTCGGCCTCGGAATCCGAATTAGCCCTGATATGTATCCTCACATAGCCGCTCTTAGACGGCGTGCAGGCGGCAAGCGCCGCGGCAAAAACAATCAACAAAAAAATAACGGCAATCTTTCTCATCATACCCTCCGAAGAGGAGTATTGACAGAAAAACGCCGTTAAATACAAGCCAAACTAAGCCTGAAAGGCTTAACTAAAAATGAACGATGCCGGCAAATGAAAAACCTTTTATAGCTTCTCCGCCGAAAATTTCACAAGCTCCACATTGTCGGTATAAACAGCTTTAAGCTCCTGCACTTTGGCAAAATGCGGTGCCTCGGCGTGGGCCTTCAGGTCTTCTTCGCTTTCCCAAATCTCGTTGAGGAAAAGTATATCCTCGTTATCTGGTGAGAAGTAATAATCGTAGGCCAGGCAGCCCTTTTCCGCCTTAGAGGCGGCGTCTATGCCGTGCGCCCTTATTTCGGATAAAAACTTATCCCTTTGCCCTTTCTTGACATAATAAGTGACATTAATAACTAACATATCTTACCTCTTGCGCAGTTTTGTAAGTTTTTTGATATATCCAATAAGTTCCTTATTATAGTAACCCTTGTTCAGCCTCCATTCCCAGTTGCCGTAAGCGGTAGCGGGGGTGTTCATCCTGGCCTCGCTCCCTAAATCCAGATAATCCTGCATCGGTATAACCGCAAGAGAAGCCTTGCTTTTCATGGCGTAGCGGATAAGCGCCTCGGCGGGAGGATAACAGTACATTTCGGGCACGCTTTTTATTATCCCGAAGCGCTCTTTATGGCTTGAGGCGTAGAACCAGCCCTTTGTCGTGTCGTTGTCGTGGGTGCCCGTGTAGACAATACAGTTGGAGTTTTTGAAGTTACGGGCAAGGTATTCGTTGTCCTTCCTGCCGTCGAAGGCAAACTGCAAAACCTTCATGCCCTTAAAGCCCGTCTTTTCGATAAGCTCCCTTACCTTGTCGGTTATAATTCCGAGGTCCTCGGCGATAATGCGGGATTTATCCATCTTAAGCGACTTGAAAAACCCTATGCCGGGGCCCTCAATCCATTCGCCCGCGGTTGCGTCCTTGCTGCCCTCGGGTATTGCATAATAGCTTTCGAAGGCGCGGAAGTGGTCCACCCTCACGATGTCGCAAAGGGTTAGGGCGTGAAGTATCCTGGATTTAAGCCAGGCGAAGTTATCCTTTCCCATTTCCTCAAAGTTATATAAGGGGTTGCCCCAAAGCTGCCCCGTTTCGGAGAATGCGTCGGGCGGGACGCCCGCCACCCTTTTGCACTTTAGGTTTTCGTCCAGCTCGAACAGTCTGGGGTTTGCCCACACATCGGCGCTGTCGTAGGCGGTGTAAGAAGGGATATCCCCGATAAGCTTTATCCCTTTTGAGCTAAGGTAAGCCTTAAGCGCGAAATGCTGTTTATAAAAAAAGTATTGGGTAACCTTATAATAATCTATCCTTTCTTTATGTTCGGCGGCGAAGGCGGCAAGCGCCTCGGGCTTTCTGATGGTTAAATCCTTATCCCAATTATCGAAGCTTGCCATGCCGAAGCTTTCCTTAATAGCCATATAAAGGGCGTAATCGTCAAGCCAAGGCGCCTGCTTTTTGCAGAAGCGTATGTAATCTTTGGACTGCTTATTAAACCTCTTCGCGGCCAGAGAAAGAACCTCTCCCCTGTGCCGGTATATCTGCCCGAAATCGACCCTTTCGGGGTTGCCGCCCCAATTGATATTCTGGTATTCGTGCTTCTCGATAAGCCCTTCTTCGGAGAGAAGGTCCAAATCAATAAAATAATGGTTGCCCGCGAAGGACGAGGCGCATTGATAGGGCGAATTGCCGTAGCCCGTAACCCCGAGGGGCAATACCTGCCAATACTTTTGCCCGGCCTCCGCCAGAAAATCGGCGAAGCGGTAGGCTTCCTTACCCAAAGTGCCTATACCGTGCTCCGACGGCAAAGAGCTTATATGCAAAAGTATCCCGGCTTCTTTAACTTCTTTTTTCATATACCGCTATTATAGCATAGCATTGTTGTCCGCTCCAATTATTATTTACGCTTTGGGTTTTACAACAAAAAAAGAAGCCTTTTGGGCTTCCTTTAGCGCTAAGCAAAAGGCCGCCTTTCCGGCGGCCTCTTTGGTTATTGAAGTTTGACAAAAGCGCTTGCGGGATGCTTGCATATCGGGCAGATAAAATCCTCCGGCAGTGGTTCGCCCTCGTAGATATATCCGCAAACGGTGCAGACATAGCCTTTCTTGCCCGCGGTATTGGCCTTGGGCTTGATGTTCGAGGAGTAATAGCAGTAGGTTACCGAGGGCTGGTCGTTTAGTACTTTTGCCTCGGTGACTTCGGCGACAAACAGCGTATGGGTGCCGTAGTCGTGCGCGTCCGAAACCTTTGCAGATATGAGGGCGTTGGAATAATCCTTAAGGTATAAAATACCGTTTTCCGCCCTTTCGGTGGGGGTTGTAAAGCCCTCGAACTTGTCTACCGTCCTTCCGCTCTGGTAGCCGAAGCGCTTGAACAGCTCGAACGGCACCGACTCGGTGAGCACCGACACATTAAATAACCCTGTTCTCTTGATTATTTCGTTGGTGTAGGTGTCGCGGCTGACATTCACGGTTATGCGCTTGGGCTGATCGGTCAGCATTACGACTGTATTGTTAATACTGCCGTTGTCGCGGCCGTTTGTGTCCCTCGCGGTAAGCAGATAAAGCCCGTAGCTTATCTTAAAAAACGCTTTGTCTTCTATCATGGGGCCCCCCGATAAGCCGATATTAATAGTTTTCGGCTCTCAGTTCGAAGTAGCTTTGCGGATGGGCGCACACGGGGCAGACATCGGGAGCGCTGGTCGCAAGAAGCAGGTGCCCGCAGTTGCGGCATTCCCACAGCACGACGCCGGCTTTCTCGAATACGGCCTTGGCCTCGACATTGGCGAGAAGCTTGCGGTATCTTTCTTCGTGGGTCTTTTCGATGGCGGCTACCTTTCTGAACTTCTCGGCGAGATCGGGGAAGCCTTCCTCGTCGGCCTCTTTGGCGAAGGTGGCGTACATTTCCGTCCACTCGTAGTGTTCGCCGGCGGCGGCGCTGACAAGGTTTTCGGCGGTGCCGCCGAGGGCTTCAAGGGCCTTGAACCAAAGTTTGGCGTGCTCTCTCTCGTTGCCGGCGGTCTTTAGGAATATCTCGGCGATTTGCTCGTAGCCTTCTTTCTTTGCCACGCTCGCGAAATAGGTGTATTTGTTGGTGGCTTCGGACTCGCCGCCGAAGGCAGCCCTGAGGTTGGCCTCTGTCTTTGTGCCCTTAATGCTCTTGCCTACCACTATAAGCTTGTCGTCTGTCGCTTTGCAGACGGGGCAAACGGGGGTTTCCCCTTCTTTTACTTCAAACTGGGCTCCGCACACTGTGCATTTGTATTTAATCATAAAGCGTTATCTCCTTTTTACAATATTTACCTTTTCCTTTCGGCAAAGGCTTAAAGTATTATATCACAATCGCGCCAAACAATGCAAGACATAAAAATCTTGCCATAACACGCTTAAAACTCCGTCAAAAAGGCAATAAAATGCTTGATTGCCGATATTTTTCGTGCTATAATAGCAAAGCATTCCGTATAGGGTGCGGAGGTCAAGTTAATGGATTGGTATTTGTTTTATAATGTCTTGTCTATAATCTTCATGGTGATGATGGTTCTGCTCTCCATAGCGATGATAATTATCGTCATCCTACAGGAGGGCAACGAAACTAATCTCGGCGCTATAACGGGCGCGGCCGAATCTTTCTTTGGTAAAAACAAAGCCAAGACTCTGGACAGCAAATTCAAAAGATGGACAATGATAATTTCAGGCTCGATACTTGTTTGCTCGATACTGTTTTTCGTAGTTTATCTTCTCAGGGCCAGGCTGGGCTAAAACAACAACCAATAACCTAATACCATAAAGAATCGGCTATATAATTTATAGCCTTTTTTTTATTTATATGGTATACTTATTAAACAAATCCGCTGGGTTAAGATGGCAAATTTCAAGACTATTGTCACAAATAAGAAGGCCTACCACGACTTCTTCATAGAGGAAACCTACGAGGCGGGAATAGAGCTATTAGGCTCCGAGGTAAAGAGCGTAAGGCTTGGGAATATCAACCTCAAAGAAAGCTACGCTGTTGTAAAAAACGGCGAGGTGCTCCTTCTTAACGCCCACATTTCGCCCTACAAAATGGCGTCGATGTACAGGCCCGACCCGTACAGGACGAGAAGGCTTCTGCTGCACAGGCACGAGATAAACAAGATTAAAGCCAAGGTAGAGCAAAAGGGCTACACCCTTGTGGTAACAAAGCTTTATTTCAAAGAAGGGCTTATAAAAGCCGAGCTGGGGGTCGCCAAGGGCAAAGAGGGGCAGGATAAACGCCGCGACATAATGGAAAAAGACACAAAGCGCGAAATCCAAAGGGCGCTTAAGGAACAAAATTACAGATAAAGAGGGACAAGATGAAAAACATCGCCACAAAATGCGTGCAGGCGGGCTACAAGCCCAAAAACGGAGAGCCCAGAGTGGCTCCCATAGTGCAAAGCACTACCTTCTATTACGAAACCCCCGAGGAGATGAGCGACCTTTTCGACCTCAAAAAGTCGGGCTATTTCTACACCAGGCTCGGCAACCCCACTATGGGATATCTGGAGGAAAAGGTAGCGGCTCTCGAAGGAGGCGTAGGCGCGATGGCGACCGCAAGCGGAATGTCGGCTATCCTTATAGCCGTAACCAACCTCTGCGAGGCGGGCGACAACTTCTTGTCGATGTCCACGATATACGGCGGCACCTACAACCTGTTTAATGTCACCCTGCGCAAACTGGGTATCGAGTGCCGCTTCTTCGGCGGCGAGGCTACCGAGGCCGAGATAGAAGCCCTCATAGACTCCAAAACCAAGCTTATCTTTATAGAAACCCTCGCCAACCCCGCGATGTTAGTGCCCGACTTCGCAAGGATTGCCGCCGTAGCCCAAAAGCACGGCATAGTCCTTATGGCGGACAGCACGCTTACAACCCCCGTAATCTGCCGCCCAATCGAGCACGGTGTTAACATAGTGGTTCATTCTTCCACCAAATACCTCGACGGGCACGCCGCCAGCGTAGGCGGCATAATTGTCGACGACGGCAAATTCCCCTACCTCGGCAATCCCCGATATCCCCGCTTTAACGAGCCCGACGCCAGCTATCACGGTATGGTGTTTGCCAAAGACGCGGGGGCCGCGGCCTACATTACCCGCGCGAGAGTAATAGGGATGAGGGACTTCGGCGCGCAGATGGCGCCAATGAACGCGTGGCTAACAATGAAAGGGATAGAAACCCTGCACCTTAGGATGCCCAGGCACAGCAGCAACGCCCTGGCGGTGGCCCGAATGCTTAAGGGCCATCCCGCGGTGGAGTGGGTCAAGTACGCGGGATTGCCCGGCGACGCGAACTTTGACAAGGTGCAAAAATATTTTGACGGAGGCATGGCGTCGGGCATGGTGACCTTCGGTATAAAGGGCGGCAGGGAAGCCGCCGCCAGGTTCCAGAAGGCGCTAAGGCTCTTTGCCATCGTCACGCACATAGCCGACTGCCGAAGCTGTGTCCTGCACCCGGCAAGCACAACCCACAGGCAGCTTTCGGACACCGACCTCATCGCGGCGGGAATAAGCGACAACCTCGTCCGCCTTTCGGTGGGCATAGAGGGCGAAAGCGATATCCTTGAGGATCTCCTTAACGCCCTGGAGGAAAGCCAGAAGTAGCCGCACATACCCTCAATAAAAAGGAGAATAATATATGCCGATTGTAATACCTCAAACGATACCGGCCTATAAAGTATTGGAGCGCGAAAACATATTCGTAATGACGCAAAGGCGGGCGGAATCGCAGGATATCCGTCCTCTTGAAATCGCGATATTAAACCTGATGCCCACAAAGATAGAAACAGAAACCCAGCTGATGAGGCTTCTTTCCAACACCCCGCTTCAGGTTAACATCACCCTTGTCGAAACCGAAACATACAAATCGTCGCACACCGCGCGCGACCATATGGAGAGGTTCTACAAAACCTTCGACAGCATAAAGGACAAGATGCTGGACGGCCTTATTGTCACGGGCGCGCCCGTCGAAACGCTGGAGTTCGACAATGTCCACTACTGGGAAGAGCTAAAGATGATAATGGACTACGCCGACAAGAATGTCACCTCGACGATATTTATATGCTGGGGTGCGCAGGCGGCGCTGTTCCACTATTACGGGATAGGCAAAAAGCCGTTGCCCAAAAAGATGTTCGGCGTTTTCCGCAACTCCGCCCAGGCCGAGTTCGAACCGCTGCTGAAAGGGCTTGACGACACCTTCTATATCCCCCACTCCAGGCACACAACGGTGGACGAGGAAGCCGTGCGCGCCTGTCGCAAGCTTAAGGTTATAGCCTCGGGCGACGAATGCGGGCTTTCCATAGTCAAGTCGGCGGACAACAGAAAGTTCTTCTTCTTCGGGCATTCGGAGTACGACCGCGAAACCCTCAAAAACGAGTACCTTCGCGACCTCAACAAAGGGCTTGCCATCGACCCGCCCAAGAATTACTTCATAGACGGCGACATCGAGCGCATAAACCTCAGCTGGAGAAGCACGGCTAACCTGATATTCTACAACTGGCTGAACTACTATGTATATCAGGTGACCCCCTACCTTCTGGAGAAAAAATGATAGTCACCCGGGTAGCCCTAAAGGATTTTCTAAGCTATCCTTCTGAGGATGTCGGTTTTGGCGGCGGCCTCAATGTCATCACGGGCGAAAACGCCGCGGGCAAAACCAATCTGGTCGAAAGCCTGTATTTTGCCTCGCTTGGCAGAAGCTACCGCCACAGCAAGGACAAAGAGCTTATCCGCTGGGGCGCCGGGAACGGGGCAAAGGTCACCGTTTTTGTGCAGAAAAGGTACAGCAAGCACCGTATAGATATGTATGTCGACCCGCAAGGGCGAAAGAGCATTATGGTGGACGGGCTCCCCCTGCAAAGGATGGGCGAGCTAATGGGCGTGCTTAATGTCGTATTCTTCGCCCCCGACGAGATTTCGCTTGTCAAGGAGTCCCCCGCCTACCGCCGCAGGTTTCTGGATATTAGCCTGTGCCAGCAGAGCAAAGCCTACTTTTATACCCTGCAAAGGTATAACAAGCTGCTCGCCCAAAGGAACACACTTCTTAAAACCAACAAGGGCCGCCCGTCCCTTCCCGATATGCTCGAGCTCGTGGACGGCGATTTTGTCAGGTGCGCGGCGTTTATAATCCAGGAGAGGGCAAAGTTTGTGGCAAAGCTCGCCCCTTACGCCGCGGTTAAGCACTCGATGCTCACTTCGGGAAAGGAAGCCTTAAGGGTAAGCTACGAAACGGAGGAAGTAAGCCTCGACAACACCGCCGCGGACTTCGCCAAGCGCCTCAAGGAGGCTCTACCCAAGGACAGCAAGCTGGACTACACCACGGTTGGCCCGCACAGGGACGACATAAAGCTTGCCGCCAACGATGTCGATATCCGCAGCTTCGGCTCGCAGGGGCAGCAGAGGTCGGCGGTATTGTCGCTTAAGCTCGCCGAGATAGAGCTGTTTAAGGAAAAGACGGGCGAAACCCCCGTTTTGCTTCTGGACGATGTGCTTTCGGAGCTGGACGACACCCGCAAGGACGCTTTATTCAGCGCCCTCGAGGGCATACAAACGATGGTAACCTGCACCGAGTTCAAATACCCACTCGGTAAGGAATACAAAAAATTCATAATAAAGGACCGCAAAGTTCTAACGGAGTAAAGACGACATGCCCGAATTTATCAATCCCAACAAGCTACGAATTGCCCGCCTCGTCGAAATCGAAGGCGTAACCGCCGAAGAGATATATTCCCTTCTTGCCGTGCCGCAGGACAGCGAAATGGGCGACTACGCCCTTCCTTGCTTCCGCTTCGCCAAAGCCTTAAGAAAGGCTCCGCAGGCGATAGCCGCCGAGCTCGCCCAAAGGATAGGGGACAACGGCTTTTGCAAGGCCGAGGCCGTAAACGGCTACCTGAACTTCAGGCTCAACAAGGCCATGCTCGCGAGAGATACCCTCAATTCGGTTATATCCCTGCAAGACAAATTCGGCGATTCCGAGGCAGGCAAGGGCAAGACCGTCTGCATAGACTTCAGCTCGATTAACATCGCGAAGCCCTTCCATATAGGGCACCTAAGCACAACCGTGATAGGCGCCGCCCTTTACAGGGTGTACAAAAAGATGGGCTACAACGCCGTGGGCATCAACCACCTCGGCGACTGGGGCACCCAGTTCGGTAAGCTCATAGTAGCCTTCAAAAAGTGGGGCAGCAGCGAAGACCTTAACAAAAGAGGCATCCTCGCCCTCACGGATTTATATGTCCGCTTCCACAGCGAAGCCGAAAAAGACCCCGCCCTGGATGAAGAGGCGAGAAGAAGCTTCAAGTCCCTGGAGGACGGCGACGCCGAGGCAACCGGGCTTTACAACCTCTTCAAAGAGATAACCCTAAAAGAGGTTAACAAGGTATACGAAAGGCTGGATATCGCCTTCGACAGCTACAACGGCGAAGCCTTCTATAACGACAAAATGGATCCCGTTCTCCGTGATTTGGAAGCTAAAAACCTCATTGTCGAGTCCGAAGGCGCCAAGATAGTCGATTTATCCGACTACGGTATGCCCCCCTGCCTGCTTGTAAAGGCGGACGGCGCGACGCTGTACGCCACAAGGGACCTGGCTGCGGCCTTCTACCGCAAGAACACCTATGATTTCTACAAATGCCTGTATGTGGTCGCGTACCAGCAAAACCTTCACTTCAAGCAGGTGTTCAAGGTTTTAGAGCTTATGGGCGCCGAGTGGGCGAAGGACCTTGTCCATGTGCCTTTCGGCATGGTATCCCTCGAGGACGGCACAATGTCCACCCGCAAGGGTAAAGTCGTATGGCTTTCGGATGTCCTCGACCGCACGGTAGAAAAGAGCCTTGCCATTATCTCGCAGAAGTCGCCCGACCTCAAGGATAAGGAGCGCATCGCCGAAAAGATAGGCGTGGGCGCCGTGGTATTCTTTGCCCTTTCGAACAACAGGATAAAGGATATCGTGTTCAGCTACGACAAGGTGCTAAATTTCGACGGCGAGACGGGGCCCTATGTGCAGTACACCAATGTGCGCTGCAACAGCATACTCCGCCGCGCGGGCAACATAGAAGAAATATTAGCCTCCCCCCTCACCGAGGAGGATGTAAAAGGGCTGGACAATAAAGAAAGCGAAGTTTTAATCGCCCTCATAGAGAGGTTCCCCTCAATCCTTAACGATGTGCTGGACAAGTACGAGCCCAGCATACTCACGAGGCACCTCATAGACATAGCGCAGGCGTTCAACCGCTTCTACCTCGAGCACCGCATACTTAACGCCGAAGAAGAATACAAGAAGGGCCGCCTGGCCCTGGTATACGCCACAAGGGCGGTGCTTACCGAAGGGTTGCGCCTTTTGGGCATACAGTCGCCCGAGGAGATGTAAATGATAGACTCGCACAGCCATTCCATACTGTCGCACGACGGCAAGGTGAGCATAGAGGTACTAAGGGATAAGGCGGCCTCGATGGGCGCGGAGTATCTCGCCATAACCGAGCATTTGGACAGGGACTACTTATATTGCGGGCTTAGCCGCGAGCGGTTTATCCGCCAGCTTAACTTAGAGAAGTACTTCAGGGGCTTCGCCGAGGCAAAGAAGGGCGAAAACGGTATATACCTCGCCTACGGCATAGAGGCCTCGTACGCGAGAAAAGCCGTAAACAGGTACCTCAACGAGCTATCCGGGTATCCCTTTGATGTGATAATCAACTCGGTACATACCATATACAACGGCGACCTGTACCTCGGCAAGGCGTACAGGCACAGCCGTGAGGAGGTATATAACACCTATCTCGATACCGTCCTCGAGAGCCTGCGCGCGCCCTACGATTACGATATAGTGGGGCACATAGGCTATGTCATAAGGTACGCGCCCTACGAGCAAAAGACCATTTGCACGCCCGAGTTTTCGGAAAAGATAGACGAGATACTTAAAGAGATAATCGCCCGCGGCAAGACCATAGAGTGCAACACAAACATAAGGCTTCACGGCTACACCTTCCTTCCCGAACTGCCCATACTTAAGCGCTATAAAGAGCTGGGAGGCGAAAGGATAACCTTTTCTTCGGACGCCCATGTGCCCGAGAGAATCTGCGATAAATACGCCGAGGCGTGCAGGCTGGTAAAGTCTTTGGGCTTCACGCATTGGACAATCTACAAGCAAAGAAAGCCTTACACCGTGCCAATCGAGGATTTCGAATAGCGCGGCGCATGTCGGCGGAATATATTGGAATAATAAAAACTAAGCCCAATACGGTGGCAACGCAAATTAAAATGTGATAAAATACAACAGTCGAGGGGGTGTTCCGGATTCGACTGGCAGAGTTATGGAACGGTAAGCATACCGAAGTCCGGCTTCGTAAAAACGGAAAAAAAAAGAACTGACACTAACAGTTTCGAATTGGCTGCTGCTTAAATAGCGGCCCGTCGGGGTATATAGGCCTACGGATATACTTTCGGCGTGGTTTAGTAGGGAAACGAGCGCCGCAGCGCCCTGCGCGGCGAACGGGATTCAGGGGCTTGGCAAAGGCAAGGTTTGCTTTTTGACATTCCGGAGCGACACTTAACAAAAAGCTAAGTATGTAGAAGGCCGTTTGGTAACCTGTTAGGACGGGGGTTCGACTCCCCCCACCTCCACCA
>DGDU01000003.1 GCA_002385605.1 Christensenella sp. UBA3944 | reverse complement strand
CGGCCTTCCTTACCGCAAGCGTTGCCATAGGCAGATGGCACCCCACCTGGCTTATTGTCCTCGGCGCGCCTATCTCCGCCCTTATCGCGGGTATCTTCGCTGTAAATAAGAGAATGAAAGCAAGCGGCAAATAATCATAGGATGTAAAAGAAAGGTTTAATTCATAGTATTCCTTCAGGCAGGCCCCGTCTTAAAGCGGGGCTTTTTTTGCCGGTAACAGGCAGTTAAAGAGCGCGATATGTAAAAATTTTCTCCCGCATTTCAATCTTTTGGAAAAGGCGGAGTTCAAAACCTATTGATTAATATATATATATATGATAAAATGGCGTCGAAAGGAGTAGCGAAATGACGGACAACCATAACCTTCGCGGGCCGGAGCAAGAGGACGGAAAGAAAGTAACCGTCTACACCGACAAAGACCCGACAGAAGCCCCATCCGCCTGCGAAACGGCAAGCAAGCTGCCCGAAGTAGGCATATCCATTCCTAAAAGCAAAAAGGAAAGAAAGAAAAAGCTGATACTTACGGCGGCCTTTGTAATATTCAACTTGCTGGCTATCGGCTTTGTGCTATTGCTCGAACTTAAAAAAGACAGCGGCGGCTTTGCGGGCAGCGTAGCCCTCAAAGAGGTAATGGGGAAAAACATTGTATTCCTCATTGTTGCCTTCGGCGCCTACCTTGTGCATGTGCTGTGCGACGCTATCGCGTATTTCTTTCTTATCAAGCAATGCGGTTACGGCAACAGGCCCGGGCTGGCGCTAAGGGTATCGCTCCTTGGCAAGTATTACGACAATGTCACGCCCTCGCACACGGGCGGGCAGCCCTTCCAGATGGCGTATATGGTTCGCGCAAACATAGATATGCCCACGGCGTGCTCTCTGCCCATAGTAAAGTACGCCATACGCATCTTTTTCGTGGACGCCGTAATAATCGGCTTCTTTATCTTCGTAAAGACCGATGTTTCGCCCCTTGTTATCGCGCTTGCATCGGTGGGTATGTTCGGCACCACGATACTGCCTCTGCTGCTGGTTATTTTTTCGGGCAATGTCGAGTTTCTTCTTAAGGTTACAAAAAAGCTAGTAGGCTTCCTACATAAAATAAAACTGGTAAAAAATTACGACAAAGTTGTGTGCAAAGCGCAGGATACGGTAGACAGCTTCCTTGCCGCCTTCAAGTATCTTGGCAAGCACAAACTTATGATAATCATAATAGGGCTGGTTTCGGTTGTCGATTTTGTGGCGCTAAGCTCGATACCCTTCTTTATCATAAAAGGGCTGGGCGGCAACGCCGACTTCTTCCAGACGATAACCAAAACCTTCTATGTATCGCTTTCGTCGGGCATAATGCCCACGCCGGGGGCGTCGGGCGCAGCCGAGGGCGCCTTCTACGGCATATTCGGGGGCGCCGTGCCGCAAGGCTACCTGTTCTGGGCGGTGCTGTTCTGGAGAATCGCAATATTCTACCTGCCTATAGCTTTGGGCATCGGGCTGTTCATTTTCGAATGGGTTAAGGGCAAAACAAAAGTAATGCTTGTCGAAACCGAAATAAGGTGGATGCACAAAAAGACCATAAACAAAAAATCCGTAGACGCAGAAACGCGGGGAGGGGTTTCGGCACAGCCGAAGCAGTAAGGGTATGCCCGCGTCGGGAAGAGGAGTTTATATGAGAAAACGGATTTTTGCTTTAGCGCTTGCCGTGCTTATCCTGATTTCCGCCGTAGCGGCGGTTTCGCTTCTGCCCGCCCGTTATGCCGAAGCGGATACCGAACCGCGAGTAATTTACATAGACAGCGAAGCCGACTGGGAAGCCTTCATCACACAAGGGCGAACCCAAACCTTCAAGAACAAGACGGTGGAGCTAAGGACAGATCTGTATTTTTACAGGCGCAACGCCACGCCCAACCTCATACAAAACAGGATTTTGCACAACTTTTTAGGCACCTTTGAGGGTAACGGCCATTCGCTTGTCGGGCTTAGGATAAGCCACGACGGCAGCGATTACCCTTATTACGGGTTTTTCCACAGGTTAGGCGTTGGAGCCGTTGTCCGCAATCTTAATATCGTAGACTTTCTGGGCGACGGCATAGCGGCCATTCTTTGCTGGGAAAACGAAGGCACGGTATCCAATGTCAAGATCCAGGGCAAGATAATCAATTCCACGCGCGCGGGCGGCATATCATACGCAAACAAAGGCACGATAACGGGCTGCGTCGCGGCAATGGAGTTTTCGGGCACCGAATTCGCCACCATGGCTTATTATAACAAAGGCACGGTAACCGCAAACCACAGCGTATTGTCCGTAATTCAGGTTTGGGACGAACTCGAAGGCGGGACATCGGATATGCCCGCGAATACTCTCATAGACGACGGATATATCGATAATTATTTCGAGTTGTTCTACTTCAAGGACGGCGCGATTGCCGATGCCGTATTCTCCAAGGACATAAATCTTTACGGGCAGGATTTGCCCTTCCTAAGTAACCTTACCTCGGGCAACCTCGGGGATTATTATTTTTACAATTATAATTTCGACATCGCTTTGGCTCCTTCGGGGTTTTCGGGCTATACAACAGCCGAAGAGCTGCCCGGCCTTAGCGAACTTATTATA
>DGDU01000033.1:85560-106862 GCA_002385605.1 Christensenella sp. UBA3944 | reverse complement strand
TTCTTCTCGCAGCCCTTCTTCGTAAGCAGCGTGTACACCAATATGGAAGGCAAGTATGTGCCCGTCGAAAAGACCGTCGAGAGCGTGGAGCGCATCCTTAACGGCGAGGCGGACAACATCCCCGAAAGCCTTTTCTACTTCGCGGGCGGCCTCGACGAGGTAATCGAAAGGCACAACAACATGAACAAGTAATTATGGCGCAATTCGAGCTAGAAATCCTTACACCCGAAAGAACCTTCTTCCATGGCTTTGTGGACTGCCTTATCGTCGAAACCTCCGAAGGGCAGATGGGTATCCTTGCCCGCCACGAGCCCATTGTCATAGGATTGCAGCCCGCCAACATCAAAATAAAGATAGGCGAGGTTTGGAGAGAAGCGGCAAACGGCTTCGGCTTCGTCACCGTGCGCCCCGAAAAGACCATAGTTTTGTGCGAAACCATGGAGTGGCCCGAAGAGATTATCCTCAATAAAGTGCAAAGAATCATCGAGGAAAGCTCGCGCAAGCTAACCTCGGCTTCCTCCCGCCTCGAGTACAAATTAAACAAAGCCGCTCTTGCAAGGGCGTTTGCCCGCATGCGGCTTGCCAAGAAATAGCAATTATATATTTATTTACTAATATAAGCTACTTGCGGTTTGATTTTGTTGGCAAAGCAAGTATTTTTTTGTTATAATTATTTGGGCTATTTTAAGCTTAATTAAATATCCCCGTAAAATTCAACGGGACGGAAACACCGTTTATTTGGATTCTGCGAAAACAAATTTCCCCTTCCATCGGAGGTTTTTTATGATAAAACTGCACGCGGGCGGCGGCTACTACTTTAACGGTAAGGCCTGCTTCGACCCACAGGAAATAGGGCTAACCCCCGAAGCCGCCAAAGAGGCGTATACCAAGACTATGGCTTATGGGATACTCAAAGCCCACAACACCTTGCCCGAAACAAAAAAAGGCGCTCCGCTTTCGCTTAAGTTCGACGCGCTCGCTTCGCACGACATAACCTATGTCGGCATAATACAGACGGCAAAGGCGATAGGGCTTACCAGGTTCCCCGTGCCTTATGTCCTTACCAACTGCCATAACAGCCTTTGCGCGGTAGGCGGCACGATAAACGAGGACGACCACATGTTCGGGCTTTCGGCGGCAAAGAGGTACGGCGGAATATTCGTGCCTCCCCACCAGGCGGTAATACATACCTTTATGCGTGAAATGTACGCCGGCGTAGGCAAAATGATACTGGGCAGCGACTCCCACACCCGCTACGGCGCCCTTGGCACCATGGCTGTGGGCGAAGGCGGCCCCGAGCTTGTAAAGCAGATAATAGGCAAAACCTACGACATAAACTATCCCGATGTGGTCGGCGTATGCCTCACGGGCACCCCCCGCAAGGGCGTAGGCCCGCAGGATGTAGCCCTTGCCCTCATAAGCGCGACCTTCGCGGCGGGCTTTGTCAAGAACAAGGTGCTTGAGTTCTTCGGCGACGGCGTATACAAACTGCCAATCGAGTACCGCAACGGCATAGATGTAATGACCACCGAAACAACCTGCCTTTCCTCTGTTTGGGTAACCGATAAGGCAGTTTCGGAATACCTGACAAAGCACGGCAGGGCAAACGAGTATAAAGAAATGAAGCCTCAAAACGGCGCTTTCTACGACGCTGTAATCGAGATTGACCTCTCCGAGGTCGAGCCCATGATAGCGCTTCCCTTCCACCCCAGCAACGCCGTAACAATACGCGAGCTGCTTACCGACCCCTACGGCATACTCGGCAAGTGTGAGCGGGAGGGCAGGGAGCTTCTCGGCAATCCCGCTTTTACCCTCACCGACAAGATCACAAAGGACGGGCGAATCCGTGTAGATCAAGCCGTTATAGCGGGCTGCGCCGGCGGCACCTACGATAACATATTCGAGGCCGCAAGAATTCTCAAAGGCAAATCGATAGGCGACACGCTGTCGATGAGCGTCTACTGCGGCTCGCAGCCCATCTACTACGACCTTGTAAGAAAAGGCGTGATAGCCGACCTTACCGAGGCGGGCGCGGTGGTAAAGACCTCTTTCTGCGGCCCCTGCTTCGGCGCCGGCGATGTCCCCGCCAACAACGGGCTTTCCATCCGCCACACCACCCGCAACTTCCCCTCGAGGGAGGGCAGCAAGCCTTCCGAAAAGCAGATAGCAAGTGTCGCCCTTATGGACGCGAGAAGCATAGCGGCTACCGCCGCAAACGGCGGTTACCTTACCGCGGCAACCGACTTTGATTACGACAGCGACATACCCGTTTTCGAATTCAACCCCAAGCTGTACCAAAACAGGATATACAGCGGCTACGGTAAACCCGACGAAGAGGCTTCCCTCATCTACGGGCCCAACATCGCCGACTGGCCCGAGCAAATCCCGCTGGGGCAAAACCTCATAATGAAGGTAGCTTCGGTCATTACCGACCCTGTGACCACCACCGACGAACTTATACCCTCGGGCGAAACCTCTTCCTACCGCTCCAACCCCTTAAGGCTTTCGGAGTTCGCGCTCAGCCGCAAAGACCCCGCTTATGTCAAGAGGGCTAAGGATATTAACGCTTCCGAAAAGCAGAGAAGAAGCGGCGCGGCGCCCGACGAGTTCAAGGCCGTGGCGGAAGAAGCTGGCTTCGGCGACAACTACATCATCGGCAGCGCAATATTCGCCAACAAGCCCGGCGACGGCAGCGCCCGCGAGCAGGCGGCTTCCTGCCAGAGGGTTCTGGGAGGCATAGCCAACCTCGCCAAAGAGTACGCCACAAAGAGATACCGCAGCAACCTGATAAACTGGGGCATGATACCCTTCCTTTACGATTTCTCGACCCCGCTCGAGGTGGGCGACCTTATTGCCGTAAAGGATGTGCAAAGCGCTCTCGACAGCGGCAAAGCCGAGGCCACTCTCGTTAGAGGCGGCAAAAAGATAGGCTCTATCGAGCTTAGAATAGACCCGCTCACGGGTGAGGAAAAGAACATCATCAAAGCGGGCTGCCTTATAAACTACCAAAGGTACTAAAACCGTATCCGACAAGGAGAAAGATATGAAAAAACTTATGCTAGCCAACGAGGCGGTCGCGAGAGGGGCATACGAGGCGGGCGTTAAAGTCGTGTCCTCTTACCCCGGCACTCCTTCCACCGAAATTACAGAATACGCCTCGAAGTATCCCGAAATGTACACCGAGTGGGCGCCCAACGAAAAGGTTGCCGCCGAGGTTGCCGTAGGGGCTTCGATAGCGGGCGCGAGGGCGATGACCTGCATGAAGCATGTGGGCCTGAATGTCGCCGCCGACCCCATATTTACCGCGGCTTACACGGGCGTAAACGGCGGGCTGCTTGTAGTGGTCGCCGACGACCCCGCCATGCACAGTTCGCAAAACGAGCAGGACAGCAGATTTTACGCTAGAGCCGCCCATATCCCCATGCTCGAGCCGTCGGACAGCCGTGAAGCCAAAGACTTCGTCAAGTTAGGTTTCGAGATAAGCGAAAAATACGACACTCCCGTCTTTTTGCGCCTCACCACCCGCATTGCCCACAGCCAGAGCTTTGTCGAAACGGGCGAGCGCGACGAGAGAGGGCTTAAGGACTACCAAAAGGATGTCGGCAAATATGTCATGATGCCCGCGATGGCCAGGGGAAGGCACCTTGTCGTCGAAAGCAGGGAAGAAAGGCTTGCCGCCGACGCCAACGGCATGCGCGACATAAACAGAATAGAAATGCGTTCCAAAAAGCTGGGTATCGTATGTTCGGGCGCCGTTTACACCTATGTAAAGGAAGCAACCGACGCGTCTATCCTCAAGCTGGGCATGACATATCCCCTCCCGATGGATATCATAAAAGAGTTCGCCGCCCGGGTGGACGAGCTTATGGTAATAGAGGAACTTGAGCCCATAATCGAAACCGAGATAAAGGCAAGCGGCATAGCCTGCCACGGCAAGGAGATATTCGGCAGGCAGGGCGAGTACAGCGTCGCCCTCATAAGGGAAAAGCTTTACGGCGAGGTTTCGCCCAAATCGGCTCACACCCTCCCCGCCAGGCCTCCCGTCATGTGCGCCGGCTGCCCCCACCGCAGCGTGTTTTATGTTATCAACAAGCTTAAGCTTACGGTATCGGGCGACATAGGCTGCTACACCTTGGGCGCCCTCGCCCCCTTAAGCGCCATGGATACCTGCGTCTGCATGGGCGCGAGCATAGGCATAAGCCACGGCTTCGCAAAAGCCGGCGCTCCCGCTGCGCAAAAGATGGTTTCGGTGATAGGCGACTCGACCTTTATCCACAGCGGCATCACGGGCATCATTAACGCCGTATACAACAAGGCAAACATCACCTGCATAATCCTCGACAACTCGACAACGGGCATGACGGGGCACCAGCAGAACCCCGCCACGGGCAAGACGATTACGGGCGAGCCCACCGCTCAGGTAGACCTCGAGGCGCTTGTCAGGGCCTGCGGCGCGGGCAGCGTACGCGTAATAGACGCCTACGACATGGCGGAGATGGAAAAGGCGCTCAAAGAAGAAACCTCCAAAGATACGGTTTCGGTAATTATAGCGAGAAGGGCGTGCGCTCTGTTAGACAGAAGATACCCTCCCGCTTTATTCATAGACAGCGAAAAGTGCAGAAAGTGCAAGGCATGCCTTAAGATAGGCTGCCCCGCCATCGAAAATGTGGGCGGCGAGATACGCATCAACCCCGAGCTTTGCGTGGGCTGCGGCGTATGCAAACCGCTGTGCAAGTTCGGCGCCATTCAGGGTTAAGGAGGGCAGTATGATAAACATTCTTATAGTCGGAGTCGGAGGGCAAGGCACGCTCTTGGCCAGCAGGGTACTCGGAAGTTACGCCGCATTAAAGGGGCTTGATTGCAAGCTAAGCGAGGTTCACGGCATGTCGCAGAGGGGCGGAAGCGTCGTAACCCATGTAAGGATAGGCGAAAGCGTGGGCTCTCCTTTGGTGAGCGAAGGCGAGGCCGATTTTATTCTTGCCTTCGAGCAGCTTGAGGCGCTAAGGTGGAGCCACTACCTAAAAAAGAGCGGCACCGTGCTTATAAACAACCAGCGCATCCTGCCCATGCCCGTCATCACGGGCGCCCAAAGTTACCCCGACGGCATTTTTGACAGATTGACGGAAGAGTCAAAAAGTTATAAGATAATAGAAGGGCTTGCCCTCGCTGCCGAGGCGGGCAACACAAAGGCGGTCAACATCGTAATGCTCGGCGTTCTTTTCAGGCTGATGGGCGAAAGCCTCGATACGGCGCGGGAAGCGGTAAAGGCTTCGGTGCCCGCTAAATTTTTAGATGTAAACCTAAAGGCAGTCACCTTAGGGTACAATAGCTGATAAAGGAGAGGGAGGAAAGGATGTATTACTACAACAAGGCCGTCGAGTGCATGACAAAGCAAGAAAAAAAGGCCATGCAGTCCGAAAGACTTATAAGTGTTGTCAAAAGGGTCTACGACAATGTGCCCGCTTACAGGGCTAAGATGTACGAGATTAAGCTAAAGCCGTCCGACATAAAGAGCATAGACGACTTATATAAACTGCCCTTTACAACAAAGAGCGACCTTCGCAACAATTACCCCTTCGGAATGTTCGCTTCGCCCAAAGAGGATATCGTGAGGCTTCACGCCTCGTCGGGCACAACGGGCAAGCTGACGGTCGCGGGCTACACCAAAAAGGACATAGACGACTGGGCAGAGTGCTGCGCCCGCGCTTTGGCGGCGATAGGGGCCAAAAAAGGCTCGGTAATACATATAGCCTACGGCTACGGGCTGTTTACGGGAGGTTTGGGAATGCACTACGGCGCCGAGCTTTTGGGCGCAACCGCCGTCCCAGTATCATCGGGCAACACCCCGAGGCAAATTATGCTTATGAAAGACTTCGGGGCCGAAGTGCTTTGCTGCACCCCGTCTTATGCGATATACCTCGCGGATGAGATTGCGAAGATGGGGCTTACCCCCGCCGACTTCAACCTTAAGAGCGGGCTTTTCGGCGCCGAACCCTGGACAGAGGAGATGCGCCAGGAGATAGAAAGAAAGCTTGGCATAAAGGCCTACGACATTTACGGGCTTAGCGAAATTACCGGCCCGGGCGTCGCTTCCGAGTGCGTGTGCCAAAGCGGCTCGCACATAAATGACGACCTGTTTTACCCCGAAATTGTATCCGTGGATACGCTTGAGCCCCTTCCGGCGGGCGAGCGCGGCGAGCTTGTGTTCACAACGCTTGCCAAAGAGGGTATGCCTCTTATCAGGTACCGCACGAGGGATATAACCTCGCTAAGCGATTCCGAGTGCCCCTGCGGGCGCACGGGCCCCCGCATCACTCGCATAAAGGGGCGCTCCGACGATATGCTTATCATAAGGGGCGTAAATGTATTCCCCTCGCAAATCGAAAGCGTGCTTATGTCCTGCGACGGCCGTATCTCTCCCCACTACCACATCACGGTCGACAGGGTAAACAACCTCGACACCATGCTTATAGAAGTCGAGCTGGAGCCCAATGTCGCCTTCGACGAGGTAAAAGAGGTAGAGGCTTTAAGGAAGAAGCTCGCCGGCGACATAATCTCGGCTATAGGCGTTTCGGCCGAAGTCAAATTCGTATCCAACGGCAGCATTCGCCGCAGCGAAGGCAAAGCGGTAAGAGTTACCGACAACAGAAAATTCGACTAATAACCTCGTCAGGTTAAATAATATAAGGGAGGCGGAGCTATGTTAATCAACCAAATCGCCGTATTTTTGGAGAACAGGCAGGGGCGCATACGCGACTTTTCCAAGGTTCTTAAGGACGCGGGCATAAACATTCTCGCGATGTATGTCGCCGACACCGAGGAGTTCGGGATTCTTCGCGCCGTCACCGACGACAATGCCAAAGCGGTAGAGGTACTAAAGGATAACGGCTTCAATACCGCCGTCACCGACCTGGTGGCGTTTCAGGTAGACGACAAGCCCGGCGAAATGTACAAGGTGCTGGAGATTCTGGGCGACGCGGGCGTTAACATCAATTACCTTTACTCGTTCACCCGCACCTCGCGCAAAAGCGCCGTAATCCTCATCAAAGTGGACGACAACGAAAAGACCACCGCTATCCTCAAAGAACACAGCATAAACCTTGTAAACGAAGGGCTTATATAAGCCTGGCGGGCGTAGCCGCCCGAAACATAAACTGAGGTACAAATGCGGGTTATTGCAGGCAAGTACAAAGGCCGCGCTCTTATTACCCTGAGCGACAATTCCGTCCGCCCAACAACGGACAGGGTAAAGGAGTCGGTTTTCAATCTCATACGGGGCGAATTCGAGGGCAAGGCTGTCCTTGACCTTTTCGCGGGCAGCGGCGCCCTGGGCATCGAGTTTCTCTCCAGAGGGGCTTCGGAGGCGGTGTTCGTCGACAAGTCACCCGACGCAATCAAAATTATCAAACAAAACCTCTCTAAAATAGGGGCGGATGGCGAGGTTTATAACGCCGATTACTCCACGGCGCTTTCCAAGTTCGCCGCGGCGGGCAGAAAGTTCGGCGCCATAGCCCTGGACCCGCCATATGAAGAAGGCTTAGAGGCCGAAATTTTAAGAAAGATTGCCCTAAAGGATATCCTGGAGGACGATGGCGTAATCGTGCTGGAGCGCCTCAAGGAAAACGACAGCTATATCATTCCCGAGCCCCTCGCGCTTTGCGACACCAGAACCTACGGCTCGACCGGCATAGACATTTTAAGAAAAAAGACAAAGGCAGCGGTCACGGGAACCTTCGACCCATTTACCAAAGGGCATTTATACCTTGTGGAGCAGGCCTTAGAGCGCTTCGACATCGCCCATGTCGTCTTTCTTATCAACCCCGAAAAGGCGGTAACCTTCGACCTCAAAAAGCGCATGAGATTCGCCGAGCTTTCCACAAGGCACCTCGGCAAAAGGGTTATGGTTTCAAGCTACGGCGGGCTTACGATAGACTACTGCAAACGGCACGGCATTAAATATATAATAAGAGGCTACCGCAACGAGAAGGATCTCGAGTACGAGAAGGCGATGGCGGAGTTCAACCTCAATAACGGCGGGGTGGAAACCATCATGATACCCGCAAAAGACAGCAACATAAGCAGCACCCTTGTAAAGGAAGGGATAAAGGAGAACAAGGATATCTCGGGCCTTGTAAACCCCGAAATCGCGGGAGAAATCATGAGAGAGGGCAAAAGATGGAAGACATAGAAGATATCTTGTTAGAAATCGAACAAACGGTTCACGACGGCAAAAAGGCGCTTTTCGGCGGCGGCGTTGTTGTAAACGCCGACTACATTCTTTCCGCCGTAGACCGCATCAGGCGGGCGCTTCCCGATATGGTAAGGGAGGCAAGGCAGATTATCGCCGCCAACGAAAGAAAGCGCCAGGAGGACGCCGCCCGCGCCGAAAGCATAATATCGGCGGCAATTCAGAAAGCCAACCAGATGCTCTCCGACCACGAGATTATAAAGCAGGCGGAGAAAGAAGCCGAGGCGATAAGGATGCAGGCCATGGATTATAAAGACCGCCTCGAGTCCGATGTAAAAAGCGACATTATGGTGCTTCTTACCAGAGCGGAAAGGGCGCTGTCGGAGGCTCTCGATATAATAACCAACGCGAGAAGCACATACGAGAACAATTAGCCGCGGCTTTATTCGAAAAAATAAACGGCATTATTATAGGCAATCGCCATGGCGGAGATTGCCTTTTTTTGACCGGTTTTGTCGAATATATGGCAAGTTTTTTGCGTCCGGCAGGTTGGGGATGTTAAAATACAAGCAGGCTCACAACCGTCGCCAGGGCGAAGGTAACCACGCATTGGGACAGCTTAGTGACAAAATAATACCTTGCCTTAATGCCGCAGCCCGACAGAAACGAAAGCGACTGTACGGTAACAGACAGCCCGCCGAAAGAAATGATCGCCGACAGCAGGGGGACTATTGCCTTAAGGCTTTCGCCCGAAGCGGCAAGCAGGTAGGAGCCCCTCGTAATCTCGATTACGCCCGTCACCATACCCTCGCAGAGAAGATACGGGATTCCTAATCCGGAGAGGGTTTCGGACACAAAGCCTATTAGCTTTATGTCCTTGAACAGCACGATAAGCATGTTAAAAATGGCGATGTAGCCGCCCACAGCCAGCACCGAGGCTATGCTCCCGTTTATGGCGTCGGAAAGTATGTTGTCGTACTTCGTAAGGGTAAAGGCTTTGGCGGAGGGCGCGGGGGTTTTGGAGCGGAATATTATCCCGTTTATAACCGCTCCGAGGTAGTGGGTAAATAAAATCACAAGCCCGGCCTTGTAATTGCCAAGCATATTCGAGCCCACCGTGCCCAGCACAAAGAGGGGCCCCGAGGTCGAGGTAAAGGCGAGCAGGCGCTTTGCTTCCTCCTTGCTCACTATTCCGTTTTCGCAGCAATCGGCTACCAATTTGGCGCCTATGGGATACCCTGAAAGCATAGACATAACAAAAATGTATCCTCCGATGTCGGGCGCGCCGAAAAGTTTTTGCAGCGGTTTTTTGGTATAGTCGGCAAGCGACGACGCCACATCGAGAGAGGTAAGCAGCCGGGAGAAAAAGAAAAAGGGAAGCATGGCGGGCAGCACCGACATAACGAACAAAAGCAGCCCGTCGCTTACCGCCGCCATATACCGCGACGGGAAAAACGCCAGCATTACGAGAAAGAAGCCTATCGAGATTATTGCGAAAAGGCGGAATCTTTTTTGCACACAATAGTATATTTTTGGCGCGGGGCATATATAACGGCAAACAGGTTGGCAAAGGATGTTGAAATCCTTTGCCCCGTGTGATATAGTAGTAACAAATTACTTGGGGACTTATGCTATGAACAAATGGGACAAAAGGTTTATGGAGATGGCAAGGCTCGTTAGCAGCTGGTCTTCTTGCTATAAGGAAAACAGGCAGGTGGGCGCAGTTATCGTAAGGGATAAGCGCATACTTACAACCGGCTACAACGGAGCGGGCAGCGGCATCAAAAGCTGCAAAGAAAGGGGCGAATGCATACGCGTAAAAAAGGGCATTGCATCGGGCACCTGCCACGAGATTTGCTACGCCGTGCACGCCGAGCAAAACGCCATAATTCAGGCGGCAAAGATTGGTGTATCCGTGGACGGCGCGATTTTATATTGCACCCATCAGCCCTGCAGCATCTGCGCCAAAATGATTATAAACAGCGGCATAAAAAAGGTAATTTTCGACGAAGGCTACCCGGATGACTTCTCCATCGAGATGTTCAAGGAAGCGGGGGTAGAGTTTATCAAGTACAAGGACTTGGAAAAAGAATAATTCGTAAAGCCTGTTGGCCGCCCGCTGCGCGCGTGAAGCCCTTCGGGCCGCTTCGCTGTAAAGGCGCCCGCTATGCCGGCTCGTTAGGGTTATTATAATATAAAAATCCTTGACGCAAACGAAGTTTACCCTTCACGCCGCAAAGCGGCATTATCCAAATGCCACGATTGCGCCTATAAGGACATACCTCATTTCGGCGAGGAAGTTTTCGTCGGGCTGTTTGAATACGATGGCGTCCAGTCCGCCGAACACGGGGTCTATGATGTTCAGATACGCGTTTCGGGTAGGGGTGTCCAGCCCCGCGTTTATGAGGTCTTCTTTGGCGAGCAGAAGCTCGTTGCGCATATCGTAAAGCTCGGCGTGAGCGGTTTGTGGGGAAATCACGCCTTTGGCGACCTGATCTATTAACGCGTAAAGGTTATCTATATCCTTGAGAACGAGGTTTAAGGCGTTTTCGCATACCCTTTTTTGATTCGCGCTTAAATTGTTATTTTCGGGCATACGCATGACGATTTCAAGGATTTCGACGCCGTTATTCTTGCTTTTTACCGACTCGGCGTCCTTTTTGTCGGCGTAGCTCGCGAGAACGACATAGTAGTTGCCGTTTTGGTTGTATATGTAGCCGGCCGCGCCGCTTTTTCTCGCGGCAAGGGCCTCGGCCTCCGCCGTCGTCTTGGCAGGATAGCCGCCCTGGACTATGAAGTAATGCTTGCCCGCGTAATCCGAGCCGAAGGTTTCTGACAATTTGCTCATAACCGCGCCTCCGCTGAAAAGGTCGGCGGATACCGTAATTATGCCGAAGCACAAAAGAATGAGAACGGCAACAAAAAAGCCTTTAACCTTTTTGCTTTTGGCGCCCGCGCGGCGCTTGGGAAGAATTTTAACCTGATGGGGCACGGCGGTGGGGTCGGCGACAGGGGCTGTAACGGGCGCGGGTTCGCCGGGATTCGGGCAATCGTCGCAAAGGGACGCCTGGAGCGAGGTAAAGCTTGCCCGTATCCCCGGGCTTGCCGCCCTTAATTCTTTGGCGCGCTTGCGGCGCTCTTTATAGAAGTTTTTGCAGTAAAATGGAGAATAGTCCATCGCAAAATATTATATGCCGGGCTTCATATGCCGATTACTTTTTGCCGCCCGCGGGATTAAAATGGTAAAACCTAAGGCGCCTTATTAAAATAAAAAGTAAATAATATAAATTTCAGGTTGACTGGCGAAAGGTGATATAGTAACATTTAGTTGCTTATATATTATATATAAATGCAACCGTGTTTCCTCCGGAGGTCACTTTATGAAAAAAAGGTTAGCTAGCCGTGTAAAAATCGCTCTGACAATGATGTGCGTATTCATGCTTGTGGGGGCTTTCGTTTACTTTTCGGTTGATATCCCGAAAAACGACTTCGTTCCCGCAAGGGCGGCTTTACAAGGTACGATGCTTGATACCGGCAACGGTATTGAACTCGGCCGAAACCTCATCCGTACAGAAGCAAATACCCCCGACGGCAGCCAAAGCGGCACGGGAACATTCGACGGCAAGGATATCTACACTACCGGCAACGCTTCCTCTTCCTTCTCGGCAGACCCCAACGAGCTTCAGTTTACTCCGTCGGCCAACGGGCAGGGCGTTCACGCCAAGATTATATTCAACCCATCCGACTACAACAATAACAACCTGTATAACGCCATAAGGGAAAAAGCCACCTTCACAACCAACGCCAGCCTTTCGTTAAATGTCAGCGTCTCCGACGCCGGCAAGACGGCGAGGGTGGATGTAAGGTTCGCATGGTGCCCCACGGGTACCGCCGCGGATGAGGTTGCCGCCACCCGCCAGCAGGTGGTAGACAGCACGGGCGCATACATAGAAGAAATCACGCTTTCCGACATCGCGGATTTAAGCAGCAAGACGCTTTCGCCCAACGCGTATTTTTCCATTTCGATAACCTTTAACGAAATGACGGCTTCTTACCCCAGAATGAGGGTGAGCGGTATTGTCGTTAAGGCCAGCACCGACATGAGCGAAAGCATAAACATAAGCCCCGACTCTAAGTTTTATATTTCGGGCAAGAACCGCCGCACAACGGCGCTGGACACCAACAACCGCACCTCGCTGCCTTATCAAAGCACGCTTGCCGATACCTTTGTAAAGGCGGGCGACACAATTATCCTCCAGACCAAGGTATTCCAAAACACACAGACGACAGACTCTTACCAGCTTCCCGCGGCTTACGCCAAGATTTTCGACGATAAGGGCTTAAGCGGCACCACGCCCACCTACGGCGTATATTGGCAAAACTACGCGTCCTTTAAGGACAATTCTACCGGCCAAAACATCGACGACTCTACCAAGAGGTTCCTTACCATTGTGCCCGCCAACAGCGGCTACAAGGCCGTAACCGAACTGGACGACAACGGGCAGGAAGTAACCGTCTATTACTATCAGGCCGAATTTACCGTAAACGAAGGCGTGCGCAACGCCGCCGAGATAATTATCGTGCCCCAGCTTCTCGTCAAATTCGACGACAGAGGGCCTTCCTGCGAGCGCGGCACAACCTATGTCATGCAGGACCCGATAAGAATTAAGGTAGACAGCACGCCGCCCGAAAACCCCATACTCGTAAAGACGACGGGCCTGGGCGCTTCCATAGAGAGCCGCTCGTGGTACACGATAAGCGACACGATTAACCTTACCTTCCAGAGCACGCTCGCTTCGCCTCAATCGCGCGAGTACATTTACGCCTTTGTGTGCGGCGACCCCCAGCTCATTTCCACCATACATAACAACTACGACTTTACACCCCTCCGCACCGACCCCGTGTCCTACCTGGATTCCAACAGCCAGGAGAGGCAGAGCGAACCCCGCCAGGAAATAACCGTATACGAGCAAAACAGCCAGGGCGGCTTTACGATGACGACAAGGCCCGTAAAATTCATAGACCGCAGCGAGCAGGCTCTGGTACTGTTCAGGGTAGACGCGGCGGGCAATGTCAGCATCCCGACCATCTATTACGGCGAAACCAGGGTTAAAGTGGACTCTTCCTATTACACCGTATCGGCCAGGTTCCTTATCGGCCGCGACGGCGACACCTATTCGCAGGAGCTTTCCGCAAGGCCCAACCTCGCCGCCAATGTAGACTTCTTCGCCGGTCCCGCATATCACAACAATAACGGCGAATTTACGGGCAACCCCAGCTACGGCTACAGCACCGTTTACGAGGCAGCCCTCAAGCGCGACCAGTGGGTAACCATAAGGCTTTCGACGACGGCGGCGCAGTCGGCGGCGTACAAGCTCATAAGGTACAAGAACGAGGAGGCCGAGATAGACTTCTTCAGCGACGCCATGCCCTTCATAAAAGGCGCGACGGGCAGGCCCGATTACATAAATGTCACCTTCAGGATTACCGACGAGTTCCTGCAAGGCACGGGCGTGTTTTTGTTCTACTTCCGCAAAAACGCCAATGTAACGGTTACCAGGACATCGTTCGGGTTTAACCAGGGCTCTACGATAGGCATCGACGACTATATCGAAAGCTACGACGGCGGAAACCTCATCCAAGGGCTCACCTATACCACAACTTACTACAAAACTTTCGTCTACACTTTCGCACCCGCATACGAAAGCGGCGCGATGCAGCCCTTCGGTACCGTTTCCATCAACCAGAACCAATACAGCTACACGGGCAACCTGGTAGTTGGCAACATCGTAACCATACCCGCCACGGGCGACGAGTTTTATGTCATACGCCGTGTGGAACAGACGGTTTCCGGCGTAAGGCACTACCAGACCACCGTTTATAAAGTGGGCACCGGCGTTTCGGGCGGAATGGTGGACGCGGGAGAATATTATTACAGGGTGGAAATAAACCTGAACAGCACATCGATTTACTTCGGCGCGGCCGGAGGGCTTTATACCATTACCCCCGCCGACCCGCAGATTATTAACCCCAGGGCGCGCTTCAGCATTGTTTACAACTCCTACGACCCGTACTCGGGCAAGAAGGGCCTCGACTTCCTTGATATCGTAAGCTATAACCAGCAGGGCTTGGTAATAGAAGATTTGTTCGGTGAAGACAACAGGCGCATCGTCGTAAATATGGGCGGCGGCGTAGAGGTTGCCTACACCCTTTCGTCTTTGGGCGTTTGGGGCACCTACGAAATCATATCTCCTTTAAGAGGCACCGCCCAGTACGACAACCCCTCGGTGACCAACAGCCTCAGGGTGGAAATAAGGTTCAACCCGATTAAACTTGACGACCCCGAGGTATTCACCCAGCAAATTATAGCCAACAACATCGCCGCTCTCGGGCAGTTCTACGATTACATAGACGGCAAATATGTAGTCAAGAGGGGCGTGTACCACAGCGGCAACTTCATGTCCAAGACATATGTAATCTATGTGACAATCGAGAACGCCGCAGGCGATGTCACAATCGAGGGCTTGAAAGAGGTTCAGCTTAACCAGACAAGCATAATCTCCGTCCTCGACCTCGAGTACAGCGGAAATTATAAAGACGACGAAATAATCTTCCGCACCACTCCCGAAAACGACTTCGGCAGCCCGCTTTCGGTCAAGTTTACCTACACGCTCGTAAACGATTCTTACAGCGAAGTAACCGACGAAAACGGCAACCCCATCACATACAACCGCATTATTAACGCCGGAAAGTATAAGATTACATACTCCATAGACCCCACGAAGTGCAACTATACGAGCGCACAAAAGATAAGCTACATAGTAATACACAAGAGGCAGCTCGAGCTTGAGGCGCAAAACTATATAGAATTGCCCGAGGAATTCGAGTATGAGGGCATGCGCTTTGCCTTTACTTATATGATTAAGTTCGGCAAGATTGGCGGCGCAACACTCCCGCCCATCAAGGCGACAATACCCGGCGGAGCCCCGATAAGCGTCCAGTATCATTATTCTTATATGAAGATAAAGGACCACGCGGGCGTGGGTGTGCAGAATCCCCAATACAGCCCGATGTATCTCGCGGGCGAGTTCCCCAACACCATCGATGTGGGGACTTATCTGCTTAGGATAAGCGTTTACAATAACAACAATCAGGGCGAAATTATCGTCCATATGCAGATTACCTCCGTACTGCAAAGCGATATAATCCAGAGCACGCCGAGGCCCAAGGCCACATACAAGGTTTACAACAAGGACGGCACCCTGCAGAGCATAATGGGCAACACAAACCTCGGGCATATAGAGTTCGGGCAGACCCTTGCCCAGTACACCGATGTCATGCTGGGCGAGCTTACCCCTACCGCCCTTTACAGGATAGGCCTTAACAATGTGACGGTGCAGGGCAGGTTCGTGTTTGAAACCGAAACCGCGATTGAGGCGCGTTACAATGCGCTTTACGGCGCAACCGACCCCAGAAGGTTCAGCCTTGTTACGCTAAACAACGGCACAAAGGTGCTGCCCGTAAGGTACGACCAGGGCAACCCGAACATCGTAACTTATTATATCGTTTATATTTACTGGGAAGCCGGCAGCTATAACGGCGAGGAGTTCGTAAGGGACTACAACTACGGCGAAGTAAAGTACGAGGCCGAAATTGTTGTAGCCCGCGCCACGCCCGACTTCTCGGCTCTGTATTTCGAAGAGATAACCTACGGCAAGAAGATATCCGATTCTCAGATTGTCGGAAGTCCCGCCGTTCCCGCTTACCCCGAAGGAATGCCTGCGGGCAGCTACACCATCTCTTATTACGGCGACACCGTGCTTCCCAAGGGCGAGCACCTTGTTAACTGCGCCTTTACCCCGACGGGAAGCTACCTTAACTATTACCGCGCCGTAGACGATGTAAGGATACCCATAACCGTTGTGGCTAAGGAAGTTACCGTACGCCTGAGGCAGGGCGTGCCCGCCAGCCTTGTGTTCGGCACGGCTTACACCGTCCCCGCCTGCGACATACTTGAAGAAGTCGAAGGGCAGGGCACAAGGACGCTGCCAAACCCCGAGAGCATGCTTAGCTACACCTACCGCGACGCATCGGGCAATGTGGTTAACATTTCTTCTTCGCTGGGGCTTACGACCTATGTTTCGGCAAAGCCCGGGGTGTACACCCTTACCGTTACGGTAACAAGCAACGACTATACGGGAAGCCTCGTGATAGAGAACTTCACGGTAGAGAAGGGCACTTTGGTAAGGCTCTCCGACCCCACCCAGGAGGTTGTGGAGTACGGCGCCCTTATTACCTCGATAGACTTCTACGGCGGGCAGGTGCAGAATACCTACACCCGTGTGCAGTATTCGGGAAATTTCTTCCTTATACCTTTAGAGGGCGATAGCGAGTTTGTGCCCGAGGCCGACAGGGAAGGCTACAGGGTACAACGCTGGCTGCGCTTCGAGCCAACCGACATAACGCTTTACGATTATTACAACGAGTTTACCCTGGAGTGGACTTACAGGATAAACAAAAACAGCAGAGATGTTTCCATTGTCCCGAGGGGCGAAACCCTTAATGTGACATACGACGGCACACGCAAGCCCGTGGACTTCGACATCACCTACCCCGGAAGCCAAAACATCAAGGCCCATACAACCGTAAGGTATTATTCGTATGACGGGCAAATCGTCTACGACGACGCGCCCGCTAACGCCGGCACTTACAGGGTGGTTATTTCGGTAAACAGCGACTTCCTCAACTACACGGGCACGCTGACTACCACGCTTACGATAGCCAAACAGGTTATTAACATAAATGTTGCCGAAAGGTACTATGTTTTCAACGGCGAGAGCCAGGGCTTCGGCGATATAGACTTCAGCGGATACGAGGGGGACAGCGGAGCCATTAAATACACGATACAGTACTTAAGGTATACGGGCGCCTCGATGTTCAGCGAAGTGCCCTCCGAAGTGGGAAGATACATCGCCCGCGTGACAATTAACGAAAGCAACTACATGGGTTCGGCGGATATTTATTATTACATCGTGCCCTCCGCCATTACCGTAAGCGGCTGGCACTATGTGTACGACGACACCGACAAGGTTATTTCCGTAAACATCGAGCCATCGCTAGTGGACTTCACGGTGAGATACCGCGCCGAGCGCCGCGACGACGAAGGCAACCTGACAGGCTCCTTCACCGAGACAAAACCGAGGGACGCCGGCAGGTATCAGGTAAGGATTATCATAAACGAGAACGGCTATTATAAGGAAATAGACCTCTTTACCGCTCAGGAAACCGCGGGCGGCCTATATGACCCCGCTTTAAGGCTGACCATAGCGCAGCAGAGCTCGGGCGAGTACGCGAGAAAAGTCGCCACCGAAGGGCTTACCGCAAACTACCCCTTGTTTATGAAGATAGACAAGGCGTATTCGGGCGTGATAATAGAATCGATGTACCAGAACAGGGTGCTTACTTACACCGGCAACGCCGCGTTTACCATGGCCACCCTCATACCCAACACGCTCAGGCCCAACTATATCTACACCCCCTGCGCCTTCGAGATAGTGGACAATACCGTCGTGCCCGTCCTGGTTAACGGGCAGCCCGTGCCGCTTGCCGACATCTCGGATGTCGAGTTCGACAACCTCGGGCGTCCCAAATCGGTAGGGTACTATGTGGTTACCTTAACCTTAGACCACAAGGATTATCAGATTGGCGAGTATGTAAAGCCGACAATTATAATCAATCCCGCCCCCCTTGTTGTCGATTTGCCGCCGCAGGTAAAAGGCAACATCTACTACGGGCAGACAGAACCCGTCGAGTTTATCGAGGGCAGCGGCCAGGTGCGCTTCGCCGCGGGCAACCTGAGGATAAACGAAGGCGTGTGGGAGCTTACCGCCGACATTTCGCACCTCAGGGTAGGCACCTACGAGAATATCCCCGTAAAATTTACGCCCTACAAAAATGGCAAGCCCGACATCAACTTTATCGCGCCAATGGCGAGCGTCCGGATAACAATAAATAAGAAAGATATAAGCGAGTATATTTATTTTGTAGATAACGGCAGGGTGCTGGATTGGGACGGCGAAGTAGTTATTATCGCCTATTACACTCAGCAAGCGATAATCTGCACGGCGTGGCTTGACGCCGCAGCCGCGGGCATAGACCCCGCCTATAACAACGGCAGGCCCCTAACCCTCAGGATAAGCTATGACGGCTCGACCGCAGCCCCCATAAATGTCGGCGAGTACACCATTTACGCCGAGATTTCGGACAACAACTATCAGGGTAAGTCTAGAGCCGCCAAGCTGAGAATCGAAAAGGTTTCGCCCGCCATTATCCCGCCGCAGGCCTCGCCCATTCCCGTGGGAAGCAGGCTGGGCGACTCGGTGCTTACCTCCGGACTCGCGTATATCCCGGGCAACATAGGCGATGATAAACTGCGCACCATAGCCGGCAGCTTCTCCTTCATCCGCCCCGACACTATTATGGATAAGGCTAACTACCAGACGGTATGGGTACTGTTTACTCCCTTCGACCTCACGACCTGCAATTATGCGACTTTCCCGATAGAAATAAGGGTTCTCGGCATAGATGTTTCGATTGCGGGCGTAACCGCCACCGCAATAACCTACGGACAGCCGCTTAAGGAGTCGTCGCTGTCTTACTCGAGCTCGAGCGTCAGCGGCTCTATAAGGTGGGTGGACGAAAACGAGATAGTAGATGTCGGCGCAAAGGCAAGGTATGTCTTTATACCCGACAACCCCGATGTGTATAACATCGTTTACGGAGAGGCCGACATTTCGGTAGCAAAAGCCGAGATGGATTATAACCCCGCGACCCTGCTTATTAAAGGATATGTGGGCGAAACGCTCGAGGACGCCGTAAACCATGTTAGCATAGAGTTGTTCCACAGCGACAGGCCGTACCTCAAGGTAACCGACGCGGTGTTTACCATTACCGACATTACCAGGTACAATCAACCCCAGGAAAACATAGTTATCGAGTACTCGAAGCAGGTTTACAACTGCAAGCTGACGGTGTCCCACCCCAACTATAACAGCATCGAGATTTACGCCGAGATACGCACATACCTCTTCCTGGGTTCGGACAACTTCTATATCGCCAACACCTCCAAGCAGTATGACGGCGAGGCGGTGTCGATACGCGACCTCGGCATCAAGCTAGTGGGCACGCCCGAGCAGCTTGACCTGTCCATATTCCGCATGAAGGTAACCAGGAACGGGCAGCCCGTGGCCGAAATTCTCGAGCCCGGCACCTACGATGTCGAGATCTCGCTGTTTGAGGATATCACCGGCGAGGATATCACGATGGCGTACGACGGTAAATGCACCTTCGTATACACCGTTAACAAGAAGGTGTTCGGCGGGGAAAGCGGCAACCATCTGTACATCATGGGCAACACCACCGTGTACGGCGGGGCCGCCGGGCAGATAGAAGCCTTCTATCAATATAAAATATATAGGTTTAATATAGCGTCGTCGGCTAAGGTATATAACGGCGCCGCGGTAACCGTGGAGGATTTGGGTATATCGGTACTTAATTCGGGCGACCTTCCCACCTTTATGATTGTAAAGGTGCAAAGGTATAACCCCTCGTCTTCGGCTTACGAAACCGTAAACTCGGCGGTTGCGGCAGGCTCTTACATAATCACGCTGTCTTTGGCAGAGAATGTGCTGATGGCGGTAACCGACGCGCCGCAGGCGACGGTAGATATCCCCTTCACCATATATGCAGAAGCGGGCGCGGCTATGGCTTCGGCTTCCGAAAGCTATTCGATAGCCCGCTACGCGCAGACAGAGGAAGGCGATGTAAGGTTTACATATTTCTCCACCAACAAGCTAATTGAGTACGGGGAAAGCGCTCCTGCCTCGGCAGGAACCTATCTCGTTATAGTAACCTTCCTTGCCTCCAACCCGTATTATCAGGGCAGCCAGGAGTTCACCTACACCGTGCAGCCCATGGAGATCAATGCCGTACTGGACTCTTCTTACACCTTCGCTTACGAAGATAATATCGTGATTATCCCGATGTTCACGGCTGGTATCGGCTCGGGCACAACCCTTTCCAATATCGGCTACTACCTGCAATACTCGGTAGAGCAGGGCGGCATCTGGACGGATATTGCAGAGGTACCCGTTAACGCCGGAAGCTACAGGGTGCGCGTTGTGCTCACAACCACCGATTACAGGCTGGCGGCGGGCGACGGCGTCGCAAGGGTGGATATCACCCCGCTGAGGCTGATGCTATCCGAACAGCCCGTCCTTACCAGCATCAATTACGGGCAGGAGCTTTATAACTCCAAGATACTGTACTTCGGCACGGTAATGCGCGAAAAAGACGGCAAGACCGTAGATAAGGACGGCAAGCCCATAGTAGGCGAGTTCAGGTTTAAGGAACCCAACAGGAACAATCTGCCCGCGGGCAATAACAACACCGTTACGGTAATCTTCGAGCCGCTTAACAAGAATTACGCCTCCGTAGAGATTACCAATGTGCCGATAGTTATACAAAAGGCTTCGGCGTCCATAGAGTTTGTCGTGCTCGAAATGCCGTACACAGGCGTAGAGCAGCAGCCAGTGGTGCGCACGCAGCCCGTAAGCGACCTTAATGTGAGGTTCAGCTACTATCAATATATTAACGGGCAGAGGCAGGCGGTAGGCAGGCCGAGAGCCGCGGGCACTTACGAAGTCGTTATGGAAATAAGCGACGGTAACTACGAGGGCTCGGCGGTTGCTTCCTTCATAATCAAGAAGGCCCGTATAACCGAAGCCGATGTCGTAGTGCCCGCCATAAGCGATATGTACTACGGGCAATCGCTCTCGTACGCGGCGTTTATTGGAGGCTACGCTACCAACCCAGCCACGGGCGCACAGATAGCGGGCTCGTTCAAGTTCAGGGACGAGGGCCTCACCCTTCTTGGCACCAAGGTGCAGTCGGGCGACGGCGGCGAATCCTCCTCCAACATTTACGACTTTGTGCCATATGTTTCGCCCGACGGAAAGATTTCCGACATCCTCGGGTACTACAACAGAATGCCCTATATGTTTGTACCCTCGGATACAGATAACTACGAGATTTTCGAAAGCACCATACGTGTCAA
>DGDU01000033.1:1619-85395 GCA_002385605.1 Christensenella sp. UBA3944 | reverse complement strand
GACTTCGTTTGTATACGGCGAGCCCATAACCGAGCTTACCTTCCTTACCACGCCGATGGGGCTTACAATCGATAACTCCGAGTTTATGGAGAGCGGCGGGCTGTTCGGCACTATGCCCAGCGCGGGCTCGTATGTATTCACCGCCCGCATCAACGACACCAACTATACGGGCGAGCTTAAGTTCAGCGTAATAATCAACAAGAGGCAGGCCCAGATAGAGTTCTACGACGAGAACAACAGGGTAACCGAATGGTACAGCTACACCTACGCCGCTACATATCTGCCCAAGGCAAGGATAATAGCCTCCAGCCTGCTGCCGCAGGATTTGCAGCGCAAAGAGGAAATCGAGAGCGGGCTTTCGTACAGGTATATGTCGCGCGGCTCCTCCAATGTGGTGTGGCGCCAGCTGCCTGTGAATGTGGGCGAGTACCTCGTTTACGCCGTGCTGGAGAACGAGAACTATTACATAGACAGCGAAATAAAGCAATCCCGCGCGTATTACGACATAACAAGGGCCGAAGTGCAGTATCTCGACTTCGACTCCTCGACGCTCGAAAACCTCGTTTACGGCAATGTGAGAGTGCCTACGGTTATCACAAGGCCGGCGGGTATATCTTACAGGATAACCTTCCCCGGCTACGAGTATATGCCTACCTCGGCAGGCACCCACAGGATTAAGGTTGTCGTGGACGACCCCAACTTCCTGCCCGCCGAAAAGACAAGCATGTTCCACATAAGCAAGAAGGATATAAGCATAGACAACATCAAGGTTTACGACCGCCCCTTCGACGGTACCGATGTCATACAGATAACCGGCGAGCTTACAGGCCTTGTGCTGAATGACGAAGTGCGCCTTACCATGACAGCGCGCACGGCAAACGGCGCCACCGAACCCGGTATACATCAGGTAGAGATACTTACATGGACGATTTCGGGGCAGCACGCCGCAAACTACAATGTCCTGAAGCCCGTCTTTAACGGCACCGTAAAGATCAGCCAGAAGGTAATAGTGGATAAGAATTCCGGTTCGTACATTTCGAGCGACGATGGCTTCTCGTCCAATGTGACGGTATCCTTCCGCGAGGTAGCCTCGCAGCAGAACAGAACAAACTTCCTCTCCAGGATGCTGGGGCAGGCCGCCATCGAACAGGAAATCTCCATTAAGGAGTTCGGGCTTGAGACCGTGCTTGACAAGAAGGTAAAATTCTATGTCCTCATACCCGAGGAGTTCCGCAATTCGCCCACCCTGCAATACGAGTTTGTGGGCGAGCTTGAGCAGAACATCTCCAAGATCGAGCGAGAGGGCGACTATATTACCTTCTACGCCGACCGCTCGGGCAGGGTTATATTCTACACCAACGACTTCCCGTACTGGATAATTGTGGTAGGCGGCGCCATACTAATCGTAATAATCGGCGCGATAGCGGTAGCGTTCTTCGCTCCCGTACGCCGCCGCAAGAAGATACCCGCAAAGGTGCGCAACGCCTATGCGAATATGGTCGATAACGAGTATTACAACTCCCGCGCGGAGATTGTAAACAGTACAAAAGCGCGGAGAGAACAAACCTTACGATGACTAAAAAAGCGCTTACCCTCATTATAGCGGCGGCTGTCGCCCTTATAGGACTGTCTTTGTTGTGCTCGGGCGAAGCCGTTGCCTTCGCCGACCCCTTGCCATTCAGGCTTTACGCGTTTGTGAATAAAGAGGGCAGAAAGTATTTCACCGAAGAGGAAGGCGTCGAAATCGAGATAAGATGCTCGAAGGAAACCGAGAAGGTGGAGTATCTTTTCGATTTTTATGCGGACGAGGAAGAAAAGGGGGGCGAGTTTACCGAGTTTGAGGAAGCCGAAACGGGCCCGTATAAGTTCGCGACGCTTAAGGTTAACAAAAACGGCGATTTGTCGCTTACAGCCTATATCGGCGGCGAGGAAGTAGATGATTTTGAAGTCAAGGTGGATTGCATAGACAACGCCGCCCCCAGATTGGACAAAACAAAATACCCCGCCCCCACGAGAGAGGGAAGCGTCCTCAGGTGGAGGGCGTATATAACGGATAACAATTTCGCCAAACATTCGGCGGCGAGCGGCATAAAAAAAATAGTTATTTTCCGCTACGACAAAACCGCCGCTTTCGACCCTCAGAAGCCCTTAGAGAGCCTGGATAAGATACTCGAAAGGAAGGTGGAGAGAGAATACACCGATTATCGTTCCGAGGTTACGCTTGAATTTACGATGGATAAAAACGGGCTTTATGTCGTGTACATGAGGGACGCTCTGGGCAATTACGATTACGGCATATTCGGAAATTACACCGAAGCGCCTCAGTATAAGGTCGAGATTACCGTAAACGGCATCAAGACCGAATTGAATGTGGATGTCGCGAAGTACGAAAACTACCTTAAGGAAGGTAAGGGCAAGGTAAGCCCCGACATCCTTCTGTCGCTTGAAAACGCCATAGATAACTTTGTGGTTGCCTTCCGCCTCGAAAAAAACATGGAGGATAAGGTCGCGGCGTATTATGTACTGAAGTACGCCGGGGAAGCGTATACCTCGGCTAAAAAGGAGTATAAGGTAGATATCGTAAACCCGGAGTTTCTGGACGGCAGGCTGTATCCCTTAAATCTTGACGGGGTGGCAAAGCTTCTGGGCGGCGATACCCTGACGCTGGGGCTTACGGCTACTTCGTATACCTTTGCCGATATAAAGAAGGCGTTTCCCGATGTCGTTACACTTTCGGGTATAGGTAAGCCCGACAGGGTTATAAGAATATCGTATACCCTTACCAAAAACTCCGAGCTCGTTAAGCCCGACAGGCCGCTTATTATGCACATCGAGTTCCCCGAGGACGCCGAGGTCGCTTTGGTGATGTCGCGGGATAAGAATAAGACTTTTGTGCAGCAAACTTTTATCCGGGATAAAAATATCGTGCAGTTTTCGGCCTCGGAAAATAGCCAAGAGTTTTATTTTGTTGTAAAATACAATAACAAAGTGCCCGTAGGGCTAATAATAGGGCTTTCGGTAGGGGGAGCGGCCGTTGCTGCCGCGGGAATAGCCACGGCTGTGGTGATAACCAAAAAGAAAAAACAGGCGAAAAAAGCGATACCTCCGCAAGACGGCGGCGCGGAAGAAGCCAATAAACCGGCAGAGAAAACGCAAAAACAGAAAAGCACGCCCCCGAAAACAAAAAGGGAGAAAAGTAAATGAGGTATCTGAGAAAGACATTGCAATACCTATTGATTCTTGAGAACGGAAAAAGGCTTCTTACTTTGTTCCTTATTTCGGTGCCCGCGGGGATTGCCGCGAGCTTTGCCTTTCCCACCGAGTCGGTTTACGAATGGATAAAGAATTATTCGGTGGGGAATACGAATTTCTGGCAAAACTGGACGCTTGGCGGGTCGAGATTCGCCGTATGGATGGGGCTTCTCGCGATGTTTATGCTTTTGATATTCTCGATATCGGTTATGGCGTCTATAGTGTCGAGGTCGCTTCGCGTCGGCGTATTTAAGGTCGAAAGGCTTATATATGAGTTTAACGAATCCTTCTTTCCCGCCTTTTTTACCGTGCTGCTTTATATATTGGCCTACATCGTAACCAAAACCATAATAACCCTCTTTTTGGTGCTGTGGCAGACGCTTAAGTTTAAGGCGCTGTCGCTTGGGCTGTCGGTATTTACCTTCGCTTTGCTTTTGTGCGGGGCATCGTTGCTGCTTTCTTATACGGTTATGTTCTTGCCCACCATGTCATTCAACGGGCTGAAGGCGAGGGACGCGCTTATCGCGAGCGTGAGAAAGTGCGGCGGCAAAGCCCGAAAAATACTGCCTGCCATAGCCCTGCCGATTGCCGTAGTTATCGTTATCGGGTCCCTGATTGCCATATTTGAGATACCCTTACTGTCGCAAATCATAGATTCGGTACTGTACTCGCTTTTGTTTGCCTACCTGCTTAGCCTGTCTATGATTTCGTACTACGAGATAGAACAGTTAAAGAGAGAAGATTACCCTCGCGAATACTTCTTTCGCAAGAAATGATAAGGAGATGATATGATACCTCGTTATTCGTTTTCGATGATAGGAAGAAATTTAGACCTTATTTTTAAGGTTCTGATATATGTCTTTATTCTGTCGCTGCTTTGCGCCGCCATACTTGTTTCGATAATCTCGCCCTTGCTGAAAACCCTTGACACAAGCTTCGATTTTTCGGAAAGGGTATTGGGCATGCTTTCCGACCTTATAGGAAACGGGCGGCCGGGCGCGTTGAGGCAGTTTTTTAACGAGTTATCCTCTACGCTCGAAAGCATTTCTTCCGAAATAGCCGTCGCCGTTGTGCTTATAATCATAGTCGTTTTCGCGGCAAAGTTTTTCCTTTCGCTTACTGCCCTGCCCCTCGGCGAAGTCGTTTACGGAAGGATGAGCCAGAACTTTTCGGTAATGTTCCACAATGTGCTGGTGTCTTCGCTGGGCAAGTCGCTGCTTTACGCCCTTATAAAGGCCTTTGTAACCATTGTTGCGGACGGCATAATAATTGTTGTAAGCTATTACCTTGCCAAGCTGTTATATATCGGCCTGGGCGTGTACGGCATAGCCCTCGCGGCCTTTGTGATGTTTGCCCTGTTAGCCTCGAGAATCGCAATTCTGGGGCAATGGGTGCCGCAGATTGTGTGCGAGAGAAAGAGCGTCGCGGCCGCTTTCAGGGACTCCTTCCAATATTCGGCGAAGTATTTTACCCGCGTAATGCCGGTGGCGTTTCTGATACTCGTAATAGATTTTTCGGCGGTTATGCTTACGACGGTGGTAACCTTCGGCATACTGCCCGCCATTATCGCCCCCGTGTCGCTCGTCTGGATAACAAACCTTAACCTTGTCGCATATTTCTACTTTAACAAGAAGAAATTCTATGTCGATGAGGTTACGGTTATAAACCAGATAGAAAATGAGATAGACAGCGGGGACGAATAATCTGAGTTATTGAGTCCGGATAATTAAAAGAGGTTAAAGCGCGCGCCTTAACCTCTTTTTTTCGTTGATTTTCGCAAACCTTAAACCAAAAGCATTTTCTTGTTGTAGTAGTTGGATTTGTTGATTATTTGCAGCGTGCCCTGGGCGGTGAAGTCTAGCTTTACCATATAGCGGAGGGATTTGTCTACCCTGCCTACATCGCTGTATCGCGTGAGCACATTTTTGCAGGTGTAGGAGAGCTCGGAGAGAATGTCCTTGCGGTCGCTGCGGAGGGCAAGGATTTGTATGTAGGGCGGGCATTGGATGCAGTATTCGTAGTCCTCTTTGGTGATGTCGAAAAGGACATAGAGGCAGATGCGCTTAAGCCTTGCCATCGTGAACTTTTTGGTTTTGGCAGCCTCGAGAAGGTCGGTGATGTGGTTTGCCGAGGTGGCAGCTATCTTTAGCCTGTTGTGAATGCCCCCGCTGATGTCGTAGAGGTTTTCGAGGTCGTAGCCGCTTATGTTTTTTAGCTTGAAAAGTATCATGTCGCCGAGAGCGGACTCGCGCGGCTTTATGTCTTTTATGTAGTCGAAAACAAGGGGAGGCACCGCCTTTTTGACGGTTTCGTAGTCCTCTATGGAGAGCGCTTTTCGGACGGCGGAGGAGGAGGGAAGGTCTACCTCACCGTTTTCGTCGTTATAGTCGCCGCCTTCGCGCTTTATGGTGTGAATCTTTATGTTTAGCCCTTGCTTGAGTATGGCGCAGATGTAGGCTACGCCCAGCACATTGTTGGGGCTGTTGAGAATGCCTTTAATCGGGGCGTATTCGGGATTGAGGTCGGCGTAGAGGTCGAGGGCCTCGGCGCGGGCTTTGGGGAAGGATACGCCCGTTTTGAGGCGCTCCTGTATGAGTGCCTTGAACTCGTCGGGCTCGTTGCTTAAGAGCTTGGCGGTAAGGGTGAGAAGTTCGGCGTCGCCGCATTCGCTGCCGAAGCTAAGATATTCGACATTGGGGAAGGCCGAGATGGTCTTTATCGCGCCGTAGGCGAAGTTGTCGGCGGGCGAAATGGCGTAAATGGTGGGAAGCTCGATTACTATGTCGGCGCCCGTTTTTACGGCGATTTCCGCCCTTATGTACTTGTCCAGCACGGCGGCGTCGCCCCTTTGGACAAATGAGCCGCTCATGACGCAAAGGATGGTATCGGCGGCCGTTTGCTCCCTCGCGAGCTGCAGGTGCTTCAAGTGGCCGTTCGTCATCGGATTGTATTCACAAATTATGGCCGTCGTTTTCATATTTGCCTCTTTTTCTGCCCAAAAAGTGCTTGATTATTACAACCAAAAAGTGTAATATATCTAAGGCTATAATACGCACTATATTATATGGGCTATTCGTAACCGAAGTATTATTGTACTATATTATATAACACATAATAAAAAAATAAAAGTCTTTTTTTTGGAGGTCTTTATGTCCGCACTAATGAGCAAAATTATGGAGACGGCTAAAAGCCTTTACAAGCATTTAGTGCTTGCCGAAGGCGAGGATCAGCGAATAGCCGACGCGGCCAAGATGATAGCCGCAGAAAAAATGGCAAAGCTGACGCTGCTGGGCAACAAAGAAAAGGTTCTGGAAGCCCTGCACGGCGAGATAGAAGGAGTAGACATAATAGACCCCAAGTTATCCCCCAAGAAAGAAGAATACGCGAATATATTATACGAACAGAGAAAATCCAAGGGCATGACGCTCGAAAAAGCGATTGAGCTTACCGAGAACCCCCTTTACTTCGGCACGCTTATGGTAAAATCGGGCGACGCCGACGGAATGGTGGCGGGCGCCATTAACGCCACCGGCGATGTCCTGCGCCCCGCTCTTCAGATAATAAAGACCAAGCCCGGCATCAAGACGGTTTCGAGCTGCTTTATAATGTGCCTGCCCGAGGGCAGCCCCTACGGCGAAAACGGCGTTATGGTATTCGGCGATTGCGCCGTTATGCCCGACCCCAACGCCGAGCAGCTTGCCGACATAGCCATGGCTAGCGCCGACAGCGCGCGTAAAATTGCCGAAATCGAGCCCAAAGTGGCCCTGCTTTCGTTCTCCACAAAGGGAAGCGCCTGCCACCCGCTGGTAGACAAGGTTACCGAGGCCGTAAAGATTCTTGCCGACAAAAACCCCGACTTTGCCTTCGACGGCGAGCTTCAGGTGGACGCCGCAATCGTTCCCAAGGTCGCGACCCTTAAGGCTTACGGAAGCCCCGTGGGCGGCAACGCCAATGTCCTTATTTTCCCCGACCTTCAGGCGGGCAATATCGGCTACAAACTTGCCCAGAGGCTGGGTAACGCCCTCGCCATAGGGCCTATCTGCCAAGGCCTCGATAAGCCCGTTAACGACCTGTCCCGCGGGTGCTCTGCCGACGATGTAGTGGGCGTTGTGGCGATAACCGCCCTTCAAGCGAGAGGATAATTTTACAAAGGAGTTTGAGAATATAAAACAATGATTGTATTGGTAATTAACGCAGGAAGTTCCTCACTTAAGTATCAGGTTATAGATATGGACACCGAGTCCATGCTGGGCAAAGGCCTGGTAGAGCGTATCGGTACCGAAGGCTCTAAGCTTACCCAGACAAGCGGTAAGGGCGAGATAGTCGTTTGCGGCAAGCTAAAAAACCACACCGAGGCCTTTATGCTCGTTATGGAGGCTCTCACCGACAAGGAAAAGGGTATAATAGGCAGCGTATCCGAGATAGGCGCGATAGGGCACAGGGTACTGCACAGTGGCGAGGACTTCAGCTCCAGCGTGCTTATTGACGACGAGGTTATGAAGATATGCAGAAAGAACGAGGTTCTGGGCCCCCTGCACATGCCCGCCAACCTTAACTGCATAGACAGCTGCCGCAAGCTGATGCCCGGCGTACCCAATGTGGCTGTGTTCGATACGGTTTTCCACTCGACGATGCCCGATTACGCATATATGTACGCCATCGACTACGAGGACTACAAGAAGTATAAAGTGAGGAAGTACGGCTTCCACGGCACCTCTCACAAGTATGTTTCGCAGGAGGCCATAAAGTTCCTGGGACAGGACAAGAGCAAGGTTATAACCTGCCACCTGGGCAACGGCAGCTCGCTTGCCGCCGTGGTGGACGGCAAATGCGTGGATACTTCCATGGGCTTTACCCCGCTTGAGGGCATGGTTATGGGCACAAGAAGCGGCGATATCGACGCCGCCGTTGTAGGCTTTCTTGCCGAACAAAAGAACATATCGGCCGCAGATGTCGTTTCGTACCTTAACAAGTGTTGCGGCTTTCTCGGGCTTGCCGGCGTAACCGATTTCAGGGACATAACCGCACGCTGCGAAGCGGGGGACGAGAGGGCGCAGCTTGCCGCCAACCTGTTTGCCTATCGCATAAAGAAGTATATCGGCGGTTACTTTGCCGCCATGGGCGGGCTGGACTGCGTAGTGTTTACGGGCGGCATAGGCGAAAACGCCGCCTACGCCAGAAAACTGATTATGCAGGGGCTTGAGCACCTCGGCATAGACTTCGACTTCGACTTCAACGAAAAGGCCCCGAGAGGCAAATTCTCGGTGCTGACCAAGCCCGAATCCAAGGTAAAAGTCGTAGTCATACCCACCAATGAAGAGCTTATGATAGCCCGCGAGTCCAAAGAGATCGTCGAAAGCTGCAAATAAGCCATAATTTAGGATATCGGCGCAAAAAAGTTTGACATAAACGCGCTTATTGGATATAATTATCTAGCTAAACATCGAGGAGGTGCGCAACATGGCTGTACCAAAAAGAAAAGTATCTAAGGCTAAGACCAACTCCAGATTCGCGAACTGGAAAATTACAGCACCCAATCTGGTAGAATGCCCGCAGTGCCACGAACTTATCAACAGTCACGAAGTCTGTCCCGCATGCGGATATTATAAAGGCGTACAGGTCGTAACCAAGAAAGTCAAAGAGGAAAAATAACGCACAAGGGAGGCACGCCACCTCCCGTTATTTTTATAAGGAGGACTTATGAAAATAATCCTTGACGCTTTCGGCGGCGACAACGCCCCGTCCGAAATTATAAAAGGCGGGATAGAGGCCCTCAAAATGGCGGAGGGCTTTTGCCTTGTCCTGGCGGGCGCGGAGGGCGCGATAAGAAAAGAGCTCGAGGGGCTCCGATACGACCCGAACAGGGTTGAGATTCTGGACGCTCCCGAGATTATCACCAACGAAGACCAGCCCACCGAAGCCGTGCGCAAGAAGAAAAATTCCTCCATTGTTATGGGCCTCAGAAAGCTGGAGCAGGACGGCGAGGCCGCCGCTTTTGTGTCGGCTGGAAGCACGGGCGCGGTACTGACCGCCGCCGCGCTTCTCGTGAGAAGGATACAAGGCATTGTGCGCCCCGCCTTAGCGCCCATTCTCCCCACGGTAAAGGGCGGCAATGTAATCCTTATTGACTGCGGCGCAAACTCCGAGTGCAAGCCCGTTTACCTGCACCAGTTCGCCTATATGGGCGCGGCGTACGCAAAGGCCGTTTTGGGTATCAAAAACCCCAGGATCGGGCTTCTTTCCAACGGTACAGAGGATACAAAGGGCAGCGAGCTAAACAAGGAAGTTTTCCCCTTGCTTAAAGGGGACACCGCGCTCAATTTCGCGGGGAACATAGAGGCCAGAGAGATACTCTCGGGCGGCTACGATGTAATAGTCGCCGACGGGTTTTCGGGCAACATCGCGCTTAAGGCCTGCGAGGGCACGGCGCTTTCGATGTTTACGCTTATCAAAAACGGCATTATGGGCGGTGGAATAAGGGCAAAGATTGGATACCTTTTGCTTAAGCCCGTATTCAAAAACATAAAGAAAACTATGGACTACAACGACAACGGCGGCGCCGTGTTGTTGGGCCTTAACAAGATAGTGGTAAAGTCCCACGGGAGCTCTAAAGCGAAATCTGTTGCGGCCTCGGTGCTGCAGGCTAAAGAGCTTGCCGAAAAGGGCGTAACGGGCGAAATCGCGGCATATCTGACACCTAAGGAGCAATGAGAAACTTCGATATCGTCGAAGTACAAAAGAAAATAGGCTATTTCTTCAAGGACTGGGAATTGCTGTTTACGGCCTTCACGCACAGCTCTTACGCCAACGAGCAGGGCGTGCAATCCTACGAAAGGCTGGAATTTCTGGGCGACAGCATTATTAATTTTATTGTCGCCGAATATCTCTTTGACGCGTACAGGACAGAATCCGAGGGCTACCTCACAAAAATGAGGGCTAACCTTGTATCGACAAGGACGCTTAGCGCCGCCATCGACAGACTGGACCTCATAAAATATCTTAAGACCTCGGGCGGGACGATACAGGACGAAGTGAGAAAGAGCCAGGCCGTAAAAGCCGACCTCTTTGAGGCGATAACCGGCGCCATTATGGTGGACGGCGGGGGCATTGACGCCTGCAAAAAGTTTGTGCTCGAGTCGCTTGCCGACTTCATACACAGCGAGTACGCGGCAAAAAACGGCGATTATAAATCCTTGCTGTACGAAACCTGCGCAAGGTGCGGCAAAAAGCTGGAATTCGACACAAAGCCTGCGCCCGAAGGCGGGTTTGTATCCGTTGTTTCGATAGACGGAAATGTCGTCTGCCGCGGGGCGGGCTCGTCCAAAAAGAGGGCCGAGCAGGACGCCGCCGAGGGATATTTCAGCGGCCTCCAGGACGAATAAAACATAAAAAACATATTTGCCGCGGGAGATTGATTTTTACCGCGGTTATTTTTTTGTCAATAATTAATAAATCCGTTTTTGCCCGTTCATTTTGCCCTTCAATCAGGACGCGATTCGCTCTGTTTGCTATTGACATAATATGCTTATGATTGTAGAATGTATTATGTATATTTATATATTATTTTTATAAATATGCCTAAGACCCGAGTGTGTGCTGCCGGAGGTAGTTAGATGAAAAAAGTCCTTTTGGCTCTTTTGGCTCTTTGTCTTATAGTCGGTATAGCGGCCTGTAACGACAAGCCCCAAACTTACACCGTAACCTTCGATACGCAGGGAGGTAACGAAATCCCGCCTATCGAGCTTAACGGCGAAGACTTCGATTTGCCCGCCGACCCCGTGAGGGAAGGTTATACCTTTGAGGGCTGGTTCTTCGACAAGGATATTTATTCCAAGCATGTAACCAAAGATGAGTTGCTTCGCTACGGCGGCAATGTTACGGTTTACGCCAAATGGAAAGAAAAGGTTACGCCCCCGGTTGAAAAACCAAAGTATGATGTCGAGTTTGACTCGGACGGCGGCTCGGCGGTCGCCAGGCAGGAGGGCGTAGAGGAAATAGACGACCTTCCCAGGCCGACAAAAACGGGCTACAGGTTCTTGGGCTGGTTTGAAAATGTAAACGATAAAAACCCTGTTACATCTCCCTATAAGCCCACAAGAAACATAACCCTTCGCGCCAAATGGAGTCTTATTGATTATTCGATTACATACAACAACATCGAGGACGGCACCAATCCCCAGGCAAACCCCGCAAAATACACAATAGAAACTTCGACCATAACCCTCAGCCCCGCCCAGAGGCAAGGCTACACCTTCCTCGGGTGGTTTGACGAGAACGACACCGAGGTTACCAGGATAGAAAAGGGCACAACGGGAAACCTTATAGTTTTTGCAAAATGGCAGGTTAACAAATATAAAGTCAGGTACTTCATCGAGGGCGTTCCCTACATAGTGGACGGCAAGCCCCTCGAGATAGAATACGAATATAACCAATCCATCACCTTCAAGCCCTCCGACCCCAGGAAGGACGGCTTTAACTTTATGGGCTGGTCTGTCGAGGGCGGCGCCCCCGTGCCTCTTACCATGCCCGCTTACGACCTTGATATTTACGGCACATTCTCCCCGCAGACTTTCTACATAAGATATCTCGTTGGCGACAGCCATTACTGGACGCAGGACGTGCTTTGCGGCGAGCCAATAGTCCTCATAGATTACCCCACCCAGCCCAACGCCATGTTCTCGGGCTGGGCTTATGAAGGCGGCGAGATTCCCGCCACGATGCCCGCGAGGGATATTATAGTAAGCGGGTATTTCACATATACATTCTCGCTAATTTATTATCTTGACGGCGAAGTATACCTGATAAAAACCTACAGGGCGAATGACGATGTCGAGGCCATAGAAGACCCGCAGAGGACGGGCTACACCTTTACGGGCTGGAGAGAGCTTCCCGAAAAGATGCCCGCGACCGACCTCGAGGTGTTCGGCTCGCTGAGGCCCAATGTATACAAGCTGTACTTTACCGCTTTGGAAGAGGGCGCGACGGTTAGCGGCGCCACGCTTTCGGACGAAAACGGCAAGTACATAGAGGTAAGATACGACGAAAACTTTATTTACAGGCTTACCGAGGTTAAGGGCGAGAGGTTCGCCTACGACTTCGCCGGCTGGACACTTAACGGGCAGGCTTTTGCCCCCGCCAAGTGGGAATACACACAGGATATGGCCGTTATAGCTTCGTGGAAAGAAAAGCAAACCCAGGGGCTTAAGTTTACGCTGGCGGGCGACGGCACTTACATCGTTACGGGCTACAGCGGGCTGGAGGCGGAAGTCTTTGTGCCCTCTACCTATAAGGGCGTAGCCGTGACGGCTATTTCCAACGACGCCTTCCGCGGCAATTCCTACATAACGATGGTTACCCTGCATAACGGCGTGAGCCGCCTTGGCACCGAATCCTTCAAAAACTGCACCGCGCTAATGACGGTTAACCTTCCCGCCTCGATAAAGAACATAGACGCCGAAACCTTTAACGGCTGTGTTTCTCTTACCAGCTTTACCATTCCCGCGGGCGTAAGCAACATCGGAAACGGGCCCTTCCGCGGCTGCGTGTCGCTAGAGGAGATTCTTGTAGCCCCGGGCAACAGTGTTTACATGTCAAACGGCGGCGTGTTATACAGCTCGGACGCAAAGAGCCTCATCCAATACCCGCAGGGCAAAACATTTAACAATTTCACAGTGCCGGGCAGTGTCGAAACTTTAGGAAACTACGCATTTTATGACTGCACCTCGCTAATAGAAATCACGCTTTCCGATACCTTAAAATCCATCGGCTGCTATGTGTTCGCGGGCACATCCGTTACCGAGATGATTATACCCGACAGCGTAACATGGATAGGCAGCAACGCTTTCGACCGCTGTGTCCTGCTAGAAGAGCTCACCATACCCTTCGTGGGAAGCGCGAGAGGGGAAGCGGGGTCTTCCGAAAGCGTTTTCGGGTATATCTTCGGCAACAGCTATTTCACGGGTAGCTCGGCGGCGTATCAGTGGTACGACGACATCAATTACATAAGATATTATCTGCCCGTGTCGCTTAAGAGCGTTATCATCACGGACAGCCGCTCGATCCCATATGGGGCGTTCTCGGGTTGCGGCGAAATAAGGCAGATAACTCTCGAGAACACCGTATATGTCGGCGAAAAGGCGTTTATGGGCTGCGCTTCCTTGATGAATGTAAGCCTGCCCCGCACGCTTATCAGCATTGCCAATGAGGCTTTCAACGGCTGCAAAGCCCTTAGCAGCATAGAGCTGCCCGCGTCGCTTACTTACATCGGCGCCCTCGCCTTCCATAATTGCCCCCTCCTTACGGTAAATTATGAGGCGTATACCGACGAGTATGAGAATACGGAAGAAAATATAAAATACGCTTATGTGCTTGTCGAGTATAACGACAACGACCGCGTCAGTTCGGTATATATCACTTCCTACACCGGAAGCAGCGAAGAAATCACCGTTCCCGGCAGCATCTTCGGCAATGACGAAGTCGTGTCCATAGGCAGCGCCTTCGTAAATAAGACGGGAATAAAGACCATAACCCTGCCCCAAAGCATTACTTCCGTGGACAGGAACGCCTTCGCGGGAAGCGGCTTAATTGTGGTTTACGCCACGGGAGCGGCAAAGCCCGCCGATTGGAAGGACAGATGGGACGATCCCGCCATCTACTGGAAGGAAGGCGCGGAAATGGAAATCGTGGCGGTAGGCGACTTCAGGTTTTATATTAAAAATAACGAGGCTATACTTACCAAATATTTCGGCGACTCTTCTGTCGATGAAGTAAATGTCCCTGACACCATACAGTATTACGGCAGCGAAATACCCGTTACCGCCATAGGCAAGTATGCTTTCTCGGGCAATTCTTACATAAAGAGAATAACCATACCCTCGAGCGTAAAGCAAATCGCGTCGGGCGCTTTTATAGGCTGCCCCGCCCTCGAGAGCATCGATGTTATGGGCGGAATGTATTTCAGGTCCGTAGACGGCGTCCTTTATAACTATGAAGGCACCAAACTTATCCAATACCCCGCAAACAGGAACGACGGCGGAAGTGTGATAACCGCTTTCTCCATACCCGCGAATGTGACTTCGATAGCTTCGATGGCGTTCGCGTATTCGGCGCTCGAGAGAGTAACCTTCACCGCCGAGCAGTTCGCAGCCATCGAGGCGGGCGCCTTTATGGGCAGCGCGGCGCTCAGGGATATTATCAACTTGGATATAACCCATATTGCGGCGATAGCCGAAAAGGCTTTCTATGGCTGTGTGAACCTGAGGGCAATGAGCTTTCCCGCAACGATAACCTCGATAGGCGACTCGGCCTTTGAGGGCTGCGTAAACCTTGCCGAGTTTAACAGGATTGAGGGTCTTGACCTGCGCGCCTTTAACAGGCTTACAACCATAGGCTCTAAGGCGTTTATGGGCTGCGAGGCAATCCTCGAGGCGTATCTGCCTTCCTCTTTGGTGAGGATAGGCGCTTCGGCCTTCGAGGGCTGCGAAAGCCTTATTAAAGTGACGATGTCCGACGGCGTAAAGGCGATAGGGCATAAGGCCTTCGCGGGCTGCGTTTCGCTAACCGAGGCAAAGATTTCTTCCGAGCTTGCCAGGATGTCCGCCCTTATGTTTGAGGGGTGCGGGGCATTGGAAGCCCTCACGATACCCTTCATAGGCTCCGCCCGTTACGCCAACGGCACCGACGACGCCGTGCTCGGGTATTTGTTTAATTACTCCGACGGCGAAACGGCGGGCGCGATAAGGCAGGATTATTCCGAAGGCGGCTTCGCTTATTACCATATACCCGCGGGGCTAAAGTATGTAAATGTGACAAAAGCCACCCGCATACCTTACGGGGCTTTCTCCAATATAGCTTCGCTTGAGGAAATCGTAATCTCCGACACCGTAACCGAAATGAGCGCTAAGGCGTTAGAGGGCTGCCAAAACCTTCAAGCCCTCACTATACCCTTTATCGGCAAAAGCCGTAACGCCGAGGGCGCCGAGGCTATCCTCGGTTACCTGTTCGCTCCCGCGGAAGATGAAAGCGGAGTTACGCAGCAATACGCCGAAGGGCAGCAAGGCCATTACATAATTCCTTCGGGGCTTGCATACCTGGAAGTAACCAACGCTTCCGTGATAGGCTACGGCGCGCTTTACAATGTGGCAAGCCTTGTTGAGGTAAAGCTTAACGCCAATATTATAACGATAGAGGCTAACGCTTTGTACGGGCTTAACGCCCTCGAGGCGCTTACTATACCCTTTGTGGGCTCGGCGAGGGATGTCGAGGGCACTCCCGACGCCGTGTTCGGATACATCTTCGGGTATTCGGACGAGCCCTCCGCGGGCGCCGTTCAGCAGTATTACTCCGACAGCGGCTTTGCTTATTACTTCATACCTGGCACGCTCGCGAGCGTGGCGATAACCAGCGCCGACCGCATACCCTACGGCGCGTTCATGAATACCTCGATTGAGGAAGTCGCCATTAACGACGGCGCAGAGGAGATTGGCGAAAGGGCTTTTGCCGGCAATACGGGAATCGAAAGGATTGTGCTTCCCAACTCGATTACTGCCATAGGCGATTACGCTTTTGACGGCGCGAACAACCTATCCTTAATTAACCTTAACAGGGTTCGCACGATAGGCGATTACGCTTTCAGGGCTACCGTAATACAGGATTTGAATATCCCGAACAGCGTAATTTCGATAGGCGAGGGCGCCTTCTCGAATATGCCCAACCTGGTATCTGTGGTGCTTAGCGTACCCAACAGCAACCTTGCGTATATAGGCGATTACGCCTTCGAAAACAGCGTCAACCTGCGCACGGTTTACCTGCCCAACGCCCTTACCCATATAGGGCAGGGCCTGTTCAGGGGCTGCCTGTCGCTTGAAACGATAAGCCTGCCCTATATCGGGGCAAACCGTGAGGCTACGGGCGGGGCGGACGCCATGCTAGGGTATATCTTCGGCGCAGAGACCGCGGCGGGCTTCGCCGAAATCACCCAATACGGGGCGGATGAGGAATTCACATATTATATTCCTTCTTCCTTAAAAAACATCATTATAACAAACGCCCTGCACATCGGGGAGGGGGCTCTTAGCGGCATACCTGCGCTGAATGTCACCCTCAACGAGAATCTGGCATCCATAAACAAAAAGGCCTTCTACATGGCGCAAATCGCGGCGGTTAATATTCCCGCATCCGTCGTGACAATAGACGAATCGGCGTTTGAGGGAAGCGCCCTGCAAACCATAACCTTCGAGGTTATAGGAAGCAGGCTGGCTTACATCAACGCCAAAGCCTTTTTCGGCACGGCGATAACATCGGTGAGCGTGCCCGCGGGCGTGCTCGCCATCGGCGATTACGCTTTCGCGAACAACCTGAGCCTTGCCTCGGTTACCTTCGCCGTGGCAGCACAGCTTGTAAACATAGGGGATAGCGCATTCCGCGGCAACACCGCCATAACGGCTATAACCTTCCCGGCTTCTCTTAGGTATATAGGCGATTACGCCTTCGAGGGTTGCGAAAACCTCGCGGGCATAACCTTTGCCGCGGGCAGCGCCCTAGAAACTTTGGGCGATTACGCCTTTGCCCATACCAAGGTATCGACGGTCGCTCTGCCGGCGTCCGCGTTGGAGATAGGCGATTACGCCTTTGCCCATACCTTGCTCTCTTCGATTAGCTTCGGGACAAACAGCGCCCTTGCCCGTGTAGGAAGCTACGCCTTCGCTCATTCCAACCTCGCAACATTTGCCATTCCTTCGGGCGTAACTTATATGGGCGTAAACCCCTTCTACGAGACGCCTGTTTCGGGCCTCAACCTCTCGGGCTACCGCTCGGGCTACAAGGTGGTGTCGGGCGTGCTGTTCTCGAAGGACGGCTCGGTGCTTATTTCCTATCCCAAGTCGCTTAACGCGGCGAGCTACACCGTGCCCGACGGCGTTGTGAGAATAGACGCGTACGCCTTCGCTTCCAATACCTATCTGCAAACGGTATCCCTGCCTTCGGGGCTTCTGAGCATAGGCTTCGCGGCATTTAAGGATTGCGCTAACCTGGATACGGTAAGCTTCAGGGGAGGACCCAGCCTGCTTGTCATCGAATACGAGGCATTCTATAATTGCGCAAACTTAAGGATATTCGATATTCCCTCGACGCTTACACGTATAGAGGAAAAGGCCTTCGCCGAAACAGACAGGCTTATAGCCCTAAACCTTGAGGGTTGCGAAGAGCTTACATACATAGGCGATTACGCCTTCGAAAATTCGGGCATAGCCTTTGCCCGCCTGCCCGCCTCGCTTATTGAGATGGGAGAGGGCGCTTTCAAAGGCGCTTACAACCTCGCGAGCGTAAACCTCGCAGATACCGCACTTGGCTATATCGCCAAAGAAGCCTTCGCGGGCGCCAACAGCCTGACTGGCGCCGTCCTGCCTGCGTCCGTACGAACCATCGGCGAAGCGGCGTTTATGGACTGCGTAAGCCTTGTTCAGGTAAGCCTCAATCAAACGCTTTCGTCGATAGGCGATAAGGCATTCTATAACACAGCGATTGCAACCATAGCGCTTCCCAGGTCGCTGGAATCGATGGGCGATCTCGCGTTCGGAAATAACGCCTCGCTTAAGAATATAACTGTCCCGTTTGTGGGCAAGAGCCCCTCGGATTCCGACCCCGCCCTTGACGAGGTGTTCGGCGGCTCGGCGGCGATAGAGAATATCACGATTGCCAACGACACCCTCGAAATCGCCATAACCAATAAGACTTTCAGGGGCATAACCGCCCTCAGGTCGCTTACGCTGGGAGCGGGCATTGTGTCCATAGAAGAAGGCTCGCTGCGCGGCAACCTTATAATCGAAAGCCTAGATTTGCCCTTCGCGGGCACCTCTGCCGACGCTGTCGGGGCAAACGCCGTTTTGGGCAGCATATTCGGCTTCGGCGAGGCGACGGATGCCGGCGTAACCGAGCAGTTTATAAGCGAAACCGAAAGCGTTTACGCCTTTATACCCGCCACCTTAAAGACGGTTATCGTGAACCGCGCGGGCGGGTACGGCGCGTTCTCCAATATAGCCTCGCTGCAGAACCTTACGGTAAGGGACGGCGGCGCGCTGGGCAAAAACCTTATAGTGGGCTGCACAGGGCTTGTGTCGCTTGAGCTGCCGTTTGCAGGCGCCGGCGCGGACGCCGAGGGCGCCGAGAGCTCTCTTATGTACCTTACCGGAGAGCCGCTAACAAACCTTAATAATATTAAGTTGACATCTGTCACAAAGCTGACGACATCGGCCTTCCCCGCGGGCTTTAACCTTAAATCGATAGAAATAAGCGGAGATATCGCTTCTATACCCGAGGGCGTGTTCGCCAACTGCAAGGCGCTTGAAAGCGTAGTGCTGCCCTTCGTGGGCGAGAGCGCATCGGCCTCCGGCAGGGAGGGGCTGTTGGGGTACCTGTTCGGCTTTACAGACCAATCGGCATCGGGCGCCGTAAGGCAGTATTTCGAAGCGGGCAATTACTTCTACAGCGAGATTCCAGCAAGCCTCGTATCCGTGACGGTCACGGGAGATTCGGTGGTTTCCGACGGCGCTTTCTCGGGTATGGCTAACCTGAGAACCTTCAGGGCGCTCGGCAAGGTGAGCATAGGCGACAGGGCGTTTATAGAGTGTCCCTCTCTGCAGCTTATAGATATCGGCGGCAACGCCAGGATACTAAGCATAGGCGATTACGCCTTCTACGGCGCGGCGTTCGAAACGATTACAATATCGGCCGATGTCGGGACGATAGGCGCTTACGCCTTCGCTAACTGCCATAACCTTATTTCGGTGAACTTCGAGAGCGGCTCCCGCCTCATATCCGTGGGCGAGGGCGCCTTCTCGGGCTGCGATGTCTTAAGGCAGATTACCCTTCCCGACGGCGTGCGCGAGATAGGCTACGAGGCCTTTAAGGATTGCGCCTCTTTGGAGGAAGCCGTAATACCGCAAACCGTCCTTACAATGGGCGAGGCTGCTTTTGAGGGCTGCGTAAACCTTGTTTCGCTAACCCTGCCCTTTGTAGGCAAGGACAAGGACAAGAATGTGCCCACAACCGACGAGCACAAGCTGGGATATCTTTTCGGGCACGCTGCGGACAACGCGAATGTGCCTATAGCCCTTAAGACCTTAACCGTTACCGCGGCTGCCTTCCTGGCGAGCGACGCCATAAGGGACACGCGGATTACCGCCCTTTACCTCAACGAGGGTATTACGCAGATAGGCGCTTACGCCGCGTATAATACCGCATTGGAGAATATAACCATACCCGCAAGCGTGCTTGCCATAGAAGGGCACGCCTTCGAGAATTCGGCTTTAAGGTCGGTAGTGTTCGCTTCGGGATCCAAGCTTTCGACCATCAACGAAGCCGCATTCAAGGGCTGCGCATCTCTCGCGGATATCGTCATACCCGACAGCGTTACATTCATAGGTAGCGCGGTCTTTAACGGCTGCCCGTTAAGCCAGAGGTTCTCGGTGCCGTTTATTGGCTCGGCCAGGGACGCAACGGGCGCAAACGCCGTACTCGGGTACTTCTTCGGGCGGGCGGAGAGCGGCGGAATTTCCCAAAAATACGCCCAGCAGACCTCGCCGATATCTTTTGAAATCCCGACCACGCTTAAGAATGTCACCGTGACCTCGGCTACCGCCATCAATTACGGGGCGTTCTCGGGCTGCCACTTCATAACAAGCATATCCATCAACAGCGGCGTTGCAACGATAGGCGCGCTTGCCTTCGAGGGCTGCGTGTCGCTAGAAACCCTGACGGTGCCGTTTGTAGGAGAGCGCACAAACTCCGTGGACGCCAGGGCGACGATGAGGCATGTGTTCGGCACAGAGTCCGAAAGCGGAATCTCGAGCGTGCAAACCCTCGTGATTACCTCGGCCGTTACCATCGCCGAAAACGCTTTGCTTGGCATGACGGGGCTTGTGAACCTCACCCTTAACAATGTGACATCGATACACCGGGGAGCGTTCTCGGGCTGCCTCAACCTCGAAAACCTTACCGTTCCTTACATCGGCGCGAGAAGCGTTGCCGACGGGCAGGAAGCTCTGCTGGGCTACTGGTTCGAGCAGGTAGCGGCGGGCGCGAGCGGCGCGGTAGGGCAACACTACGGCGACGGCGCCGGGCAGATAGCCTATGCCAGGATACCCCAAAACATCAGAAATATTACTGTTACCAACGCTTCGGGCATTGGCTACGGCGCGCTTTCGGGGCTTTCTAACCTGACAACGCTTACAATAAATAAGGAAGTCACGAGCGTGGGCAAGAGCGCCTTTAAGGACAGCGGAATACAGACGCTTACGGTGCCGTTTGTGGGCGCTTCCCGCTCGGCTACGGGCGAGGCCGCGACCATAAATTATGTGTTCGGAGGCGCGCCAAGCAATCTGACCGTTGTAAACATCACCGACGCCGCGAGGATAAGGACAAATTCCTTCTCTTATAACACCAGAATCACTACGATTACGCTTCCCGCGGGGCTAGTCGCCATCGAGAGCGGGGCGTTCTCGGGCCTGACGGCTTTAAGGAGCATAACCATACCCGCGAGCGTGACTTCGATAGGCGCCAACGCCTTCGAGGGCTGCGCGCAGCTTAACGAAATAATATTCGCGGCGGGCTCGCAGCTGCAGGTAATAGGGGCGGCGGCGTTTAAGAATACCGCGCTTACCCAGATCGCCATTCCCGCAGGCGTCGAAAGCATAGGCATAGGCATATTCGAGGGCGTAACGGGGCTCGAAAGGCTGACGGTGCCGTTTATCGGAGCTTCACCCTCGGCCGCAGGCCAGAACGCCTTGCTCGGCTACTTCTTCAACTTTGTGTCGCAGGGCATGAACACGACTGCGCAGGTTTACGGCGAAGGCACAACCGTATACACCAGGCTTCCCAATAACCTTTACAGCGTGACGGTTACCAACGCAACCAATATAGCAAGCGGCGCCTTCTATAACTGCGACGAGATAACCGAGCTTTACCTTAACAGCGGCATAGTGAGCATCGGCGCCTCGGCATTCGCCAACTGCAAAGGGCTTACCTCTATTGTGATTCCCGACAGCGTGACATCGATTGCCTCGGGCGCCTTCGCGGGCTGCTCGGCTTTAGAGAGCGTCACCTTGCCGTTTGTCGGTTCCAACCGTTCGGCAAGCGGCGCTGCCGCCTTGTTCGGATACATATTCGGCGAGGCAACCGAGGGCACTATAGGCGCGACGACGCAATACTTCAGCACGTCTGGCTCAAGAACCTTCTACATACCCGAGGCCTTAAGGTCGATAGCAATAACCTCCGCCTCGGCGATAGGGTACGGCGCTTTCTATAACCTTACGGCGGTAACCTCGATAACTATAAACGAGGGCATAACAGAGATACCAGCTAAAGCCTTCTACAACTGCCGTTCGATAACATCCCTTACGATACCGTATTCGGTGAATATCATAGAGGGCGGATCGCTTGAGGGCACCAACTCGCTTGTGTCGCTCTCGATACCTTTCGCGGGAAGGTCGCTTAGCGCGACAGGCGCGCAGTCGCAGTTCGGCTACATATTCGGCACGGCGGGCGAATACGCCGCCAATGTGGTAAAACAGCATATAATGGCAGGCGGAACGCTTACCGAAACGCTGTATAACATACCCTTCACCCTCCGTTATGTTACGCTCACCAAGGCGACAGAGATTAAAGAGTACTCTTTCGCGGGCTGCATGGGCATTGCCACCGTAACGCTTTCCAGAAGGATTACGGCGATAGGCAAGTACGCTTTTGCCGACGCCTCGTCGCTTTCGATGCTTTACGGCGACTTCAGCGAACTCGCAAGAATAGAAGAAGGGGCCTTCCTCGACTGCCGCTCCTTCCTCGGGCTGGATTTGTCCGAAGCCCCCGTTAACATTGTTATAGGAGAGCGCGCCTTTGCGGGCTGCGCAAGCTTAAATTATGTAAACCTTCCCCGGGGCGCTTCAAATATTGGCAAAGACGCCTTCGCGGACAGCGGAATAGCTGAATAATCTAAAAAGGAGACCGGCTGAGTAGCTGCAGTAAAATGAACCTGAAAAAGATTGAACTTTATGGCTTTAAATCCTTTGCGGACAGAACCGAGATAGAATTCAAGTCCAACATCACAGGTATAGTAGGCCCCAACGGCTGCGGAAAGTCCAATGTGGCCGACGCCGTCAGGTGGGTATTGGGCGAGCAAAGCCCCTCGGTTTTGCGCTGCAAAAAGATGCCCGAAATTATCTTCGGCGGCACGGCAAACCGTAAATCGATGTCGTACTGCGAGGTATCCCTCTTCTTGGACAACGAGGACAGGCGCTACCCCGTCGATTATGATGAGGTTGTCGTAACCCGCAAGATGTATAGAAGCGGCGAAAGCGAGTATTTTATAAACCGAAACCTCTGCCGCTGGAGGGATATCATTGACCTCTTCCGCGACAGCGGTATCGGGCGCGAGGGCTACAGCATAATAGGGCAGGGCAAAATTGAGGAAATCCTTTCGGCCAAGCCCGAGGCGCGCCGCCAGATATTCGAGGAAGCGGCGGGCATAAGCCGCCACAAGGCGCGCAAAATCGAAACCGAAAAGAAGCTGGAAAAAACCCGCGACAACCTCTCCCGCCTTAACGACATTTTGCACGAGATTTCATCCAATTTAGGCCCCCTCGAGCAGGAAGCCAAGGACGCCGCAAAGGTAAGGGAACTTAAGAATAAGCTTAAGCAGCTTGAGGTTTTGTATTTCCTGCACCAGACCGAAACCGCCTCGGCGCAAAGGGATAAGGCAAGAAAGCATCTCGAGAAAATCGCCGCCGAGCTTGCCGCCAAAGAGGAAGAGTTAAGAAGCGTAAACGCCGACTATAACGCCGCTATGAACGACTCGATGAACAGCGACATTTACGGGGCAAGGCTTCGCGACCAGATTACAGAACTTCTTGTCAGCAACGAAAAGGCGGCGGGCGAGTACAGGCTTCTTAACGAAAGGCTTGCTAACCTCCGCAGGGAAGCGCAAAACATAGCGACCGAAACCGTACAGCTGGAGTCGCGCCTTGCCGAAAGGCACCGCGAGCGGGAAGAAAAGGTTGTGGCGTATAACGAAAAAACATTTCTTCTTAAAGAAAAACGCCAGACCTACGAGCTTCTGGCCAGAAACCAGTCCGAGCTGGCCGAGTCCGTCGCCCAACAGGAGAAGGAGATAGAAAAGACCAACCGCCTTATGATGGAGAGCATGGATAAGCTCTCCGAGATAGACAAAAATAAGGCAAAGCTCGAAATCGAAAGGGATTTGCTTATCGATTCCATCCGCGAGGCAAAAGAAGAGCTTAAGGATAAAAAAGCGGCATACACAACGCTTGCCAAGACGAGGGACGAGCTTTCCGCAAGCCTCAATGTCCTTTTGAACGAAAAGGACGAGAAACAGCGTGAGAAGGCGCTTGCCGACAAAAACCTCGCCGACTGCCTCGCCGACCTGAAAGCCGCGCAAAAGGATTTGGGAGCGGCAGAGCAGTATTACGCCGCCCTAGACGCAAAAATAAGGATGGTCGAGGAGTTCATAAACGACTACACGGGCTACCAGGAATCCGTCCGCCGACTTATGGCGGAGGCAAACAATAACCCCGAGATAAAGCGCAAGATACTGGGCACGGTGGGCGATGTAATTACCGTTCCCGAGGATCTGCAGATAGCCATAGAGTCCGCTTTGGGCGCGGCGATACAGAATATCATTACCCCCAACGAGAGCGACGCCGGCGACCTCATCGATTTATTGCGTCAAAAGGGCTACGGCAGGGCCACATTCCTGCCGCTTACAACGGTTAGGGCCAACCCCCTCGCGAGGGAATACGACAGGGTTCTGGACGAGGAAGGCGTTATCGGCATAGCCTCCGACATCATAAGAAACGAGCCCAGATTCGACAATGTAATCTCCAGCCTTCTGGGCAAGACTGTTGTCGTCGAAGACCGCGAAACGGCATTTAGGATAGCCAAAAAGTATAAATTCGGCTTCCGAATCGTAGATTTCAACGGCGATATAGTAAGCCAGAGCGGCTCGGTTAGCGGCGGAAGCAACGCCAACAGGTCAAACAGGATTTTGTCCAGGGAGAGCGAGCTTGAAGAGCTTAAGAAAAAGCTTGCCTCCACTAAAAAGAAAATCGAAATGCTAAGGGACAGCATTCAGGACTACGCCGCCGAGAGCGCCGAGCTAGAAAAAGCCGCGGGCATAATAGGCGCGAGAATCCATAAGCTGGATATCGATATAGGAAGCCTCGAGAGCAGGGTATCGGCCGCCGACAGCGAAGTATCCGCCTGCAAAGCCGCGATAGAAAAGCTGGAAACCTCCATCGCCACGAATACCGCCCGCCTCGACGAACTTGCCGTTTTAATCAAACAGTCCGAAAAGAATAAGGACGATATGGCCGCCGAGAAGATGGGGGCTTCGGACTTTGTAAACGAGGCAAAGGACAAGCTGTTTACGGCAAAGCAAAACCTCGACGCCCTCAGCAAGAGGGTGACCGACGCTTATGTCGAGGTAAGCGGGCTTCAGAACGAGATAGACAATATCAACAAGGAACTTGCCTCGATTAAGGCGGAAGTTGACCTCATAAACAGGGCTTTACTCGATCTGAGGGCGCGCAAGGCGACCAACGACAAAGAGCTTGCCGATCTCGAAGCGAGAATCGAGAAATCCGCGCTCACCGAGGACAACAGCGCGCAGATTGCCTCCCTCCGTAAAGAGGTAGAGGAGCTTGACGAACACAAGAAGCGCCTTAAGGACAGGATTACCGAGCTGGACGGGCTTAAAACGGAGCTTAACAGGCAGCTATCCGACATAAACGAAAGGCGCATAAGGGAAGAGGCAGCCCTCGAAAGGATAGACATAGACATCGCAAACCTTTCGACAAGGATAAGCGAGGACTACGGCCTCGATTTCGACTCGGCAAAGAAATACGCCGAGGAGTACGCGAAGGATTGCGAGTTCGACCCCGTAAAATCGCCTCAGGAAGCGTCGGCGTTAAGAAGAAAGATAGAGAGGATGGGCCCCGTAAACGAGCTAGCCGAGGAGAAATTCGCATCCGAAACCACGAGATACGCCGAACTTAAGAAGCAATACGACGACCTTGTTAAGGCCGAGGCCGATTTGGTTAAAATGATAGAAGAGCTTACCACCGAGATGGTGGAGAAGTTTACAAAGAGCTTCAATCAGGTTAACCAGAACTTCCAGGAAGTGTTTAAGGAGCTGTTCGGCGGCGGCACGGCGAGGCTGGAACTCGAGAAGGGCGAAAACCTTTCGGTTCTGGACGCCGGCATAGAGATTATGGCGGAGCCACCCGGCAAGAAACTCACCCGCATTAGCCTTATGTCGGGCGGCGAGAGGGCGCTAACGGCGATAGCAATATTGTTCGCAATAATAAAGCTTAAGCCAATGCCATTCAGCATTCTGGACGAGATAGAGGCGGCTTTGGACGAGGCCAACGCCAGCCTGTTCGCGCAGTACTTAAGGAAGTTTTCCAGCTCTACGCAGTTTATCGTCGTAACCCACCGCAAGCCGATAATGGAGCTTGCCGATGTTCTCTACGGCATAACGATGCAGGAGAAGGGCGTATCCAAGCTGGTATCCGCCAAGCTGGACGACGCCTTAAAGACCATCGACAACAAGGCGGGTTAATGATTAATAATATCGGAGAATAGGCATATGGGCATTTTCGCCAGCATAAAGAACTTTTTGGGCAAGACCCGCGACAATCTGGGCAGAAAGATTTTTGAGGTATTCAAGGCAAAGGCTTTGGACGATGAGTTTTATGAGGAGCTTGAGGCGGCGCTTATATCGGCCGATGTCGGAGTGACCGCCACCGAAAACATCATCGAGGAGCTTAAGGATGCCATCTACCGCAAAAAGATTACCTCGCCCGAGCAAGCAAAGAAAGAATTAAAAAGGATAATGCTTGAAAGCATAGACTACGAGATACCCCCCTACGATTACCCCCTTGTTATTTTGGTAGCGGGGGTTAACGGAGTGGGCAAGACAACCGCGATTGGAAAGCTAGCCAAGCTGTTTGTCAGCGAAGGAAAATCGGTTATAGTGGCGGCGGCGGATACCTTCAGGGCGGCGGCTTCGGAGCAGTTGGAGATTTGGGCGCAGCGCGCGGGCGTAAGGCTTGTAAAGCACGGCGAGGGCAGCGACCCCGCCGCGGTGGTGTTTGACGCCATAAGCTCGGCAAAGGCGCACAATACCGAGGTAATACTCGTGGATACGGCGGGAAGGCTCCATAACAAAAAGAACCTAATGGAAGAGCTTAAAAAGATAAACAGGGTTATCCAAAGGGAGCTTCCGGACGCCGACCAGAGAAATTATATAGTGCTGGACGCCACAACGGGTCAAAACGCCGTAAGCCAGGTGGATATATTCAATGAGGCAATCGACATCGACGGCATTATCCTGACAAAAATGGACGGCACGGCAAAGGGCGGCGTGGTGCTTGCCATCTCCGCCGAACTCGAGATTCCCGTCGTGTACGCGGGAATAGGCGAAAAAATAGACGACATTATACCTTTTAACGCAGAGGAGTTTATCGACGCTATTTTTTCATAAGGAGCGAGGGATTTTAATCGTATCCGCGTTTTGCGGCAGCGAAATTAAAACCGGCGGGAAACTCTATATATTTGAATAAATTATTTGACAAGATTTTGTCTATACTTTATAATGTGGTGTAAAGATAAAATACTTGACAGGGCTTATGGAAACAAGAAAATGCTTAAGCGTTGGGCTGCTTAACGATTATTACGGCTCGCTGCTTACAGATTATCAATCCCGGATAGTTTCGCTTTATTATGACGAGGATTACTCCCTTGCCGAGATAGCCGAGCGTTTGGGCATAAGCCGCCAGGGCGTAAGGGATGTAATCGTACGCTCCGAGCAAAAGCTTAAGGAATACGAAAAAAAGCTGGGGCTTGTGGCAAAGATAACCGAACTTGCCTTAGACCTCGAAAACCTCTCCGCCGATATAAGCGACGGCGAGATAAAAGGCAGACTTAACAAAATAATAAATAAGGTTAAGGATATCTGATGGCGATATTTGGCAATCTTTCGGAAAAACTAAACCATGCTTTCTCCAAGCTGAAGAATAGGGGAGCGCTTACCGAGCTGGAGATTAAAGAGGCCATGCGCGAGGTGCGTATTGCCCTGCTTGAAGCCGATGTAAACTTCGTTGTCGTAAAGGAGTTTATAAAAGCGGTATCCGAAAAGGCCGTGGGCGAAAACATCCTTAAAGGTTTGGACGCCTCGCAGCAGGTTATAAAAATAGTAAACGAAGAGCTTATCCGCCTAATGGGCAGCAAGCACGCCAAACTTGAGGTATCCGACAAGCCGCCCACGGTTTATATGATGTGCGGGCTTCAGGGAAGCGGCAAAACGACGATGTGCGGCAAGATTTCCAACCTCTTGCAAAAAGAGGGCAAAAAGGTGCTTCTCGTGGCCTGCGACATCTATCGTCCCGCAGCTATAAAGCAGCTTCAGGTGGTGGGCGAGAAGGTAAAGGCCGAGGTGTTCGAGAGAGGGCAGGCAAACCCCGTAAAGACAGCCGCCGAGGCCGTGGAATACGCCACAAAGAACGCCTTCGACACGGTTATTATAGACACAGCGGGCAGGCTGCACATAGACGAGGAGCTTATGGCGGAGCTTCGCGCAATAAAGGATAAGGTAAAGCCTAAAGAAGTCTTGCTTGTCGTGGACGCCATGCTGGGGCAAGACAGCGTAAATGTTGCCGACACCTTCAATAAAGAGATAGACATAACGGGCGTTATCCTTACAAAGCTTGACGGCGACACAAGGGGCGGCGCCGCGCTCTCTATTAAGGCTATCTGCGGCAAGCCAATCAAATATGTGGGCATCGGCGAAAAAATGGGCGACATCGAGCCCTTCCACCCCGACCGCATGGCAAGCCGTATATTGGGCATGGGCGATGTTCTCACCCTTATCGAAAAGGCACAAAGCGCCATATCCGAGCAGGACGCGCTAAAGCTTGCCAAAAAGCTTAAGGAGCGCACCTTCGACCTCGAGGACTACCTCGAGCAGATTTCCAATATGAAAAAGATGGGCAACCTTGCCGATATCATGAATATGATTCCCGGGCTTTCGAGCAAGCTAAAGGGCGCCGACCTAAATGTGGACGAAAAGCAAATCGAAAAGGTAAAGGCAATAATCCTTTCGATGACGCCCGAGGAGAGGGCAAACCCCGAAATAATAAAAGGTTCCCGCCGCAAGAGGATTGCCGCGGGCAGCGGCACCACCGTGCAGGATGTAAACAGGCTGCTTAACCAATTCGAGCAGACCAAAGCCATGATGAAGCAATTCAGCAGCGGGAAACGGCGTTTCCCGTTCTAGAATAAACAAAAAAAATAACAAAATTCTTTGGAGGAACAAAAACAAATGGCAGTAAAACTAAGGCTTACAAGAATGGGCGCTAAGAAGTCTCCTTTCTATCGTATCGTAGCGGTCGACTCCCGCAAGGCTCGCGACGGGCAGTACATCGAGCAAATCGGTTACTATAATCCCGTTAAAGAACCCGCCGAAATCAAAATCGACGAGGAAACCGCCAGGAAGTGGCTCGCCCGCGGCGCTCAACCCACCGACACCGTGCGTGACCTTTTATACAACGCGGGCATCATCGAGTCTTCTAAGGCCTACAAGAAGAAGGCCGAAGCAGCCGAAGCCCCCAGTGAGGAATAAACCATGCGCGATTTGGTAGATTATCTGGTAAAGCAAATAATCGACGAGGAAAGCTACGAGATCGTCATGCTTGAGGACGATACCAATGTCGAGATAAAAGTCTTTGTGGACAAAGACAAAATCGCCAAGCTTATAGGCAAGTTCGGAAGGACAGCCAAGGCGATAAGGATATTGGTAAAGGCCGCCGCCCAAAACAGCGACAAGCATTACGAGGTATCCATAGAGGAAAAAAAGTAAGCCAAACCTCAAACGAACGGCGCTACCAACAATAAGCGCCGTTTTTGGCGGATAAGGTTATGCTTTTTTGCCAAAATATATCCTTATTATAAGGGATCGCAATGCTGCTTATAGCCGAAGTCCTGAAGCCGCAGGGGATAAAGGGTGAGGTCAAGGTAAGAAACTTCCTTGACAGCTACGCCGACCTCGCGCGCATAAAAGAGATAATAATTAACGGCAAGCCCGCCGCCGTCGAAAAGATGAGAGGCGACGGGCAGTTTGCCTATGTGAAAATTAAGGGCGTAGACGACCGAAACGCCGCCGAAGCATTGCGCGGCGCAAGCGTTTATGTGGATAACAGCAACCGCCCGCCCCTCGCCGAGGGAAGGTATTATGTCGCCGACATAATAGGGTGCAAGGTTGTAACCGAGGGCGGCGACGAACTGGGTTTCGTAAAAGAGATTTTGCAGCACGGCAGCGCCGATGTCTACATCGTGGCGGGCAGAAAGCCCTTTATGTTCGCTTTGGCGGGAAATGTCGTAACAAGCTTCGATATTACTAACAAGACCATAACGGTAGACCCGTCCGAGCTTAAGAAGGTGGCGGTGTATGAAGATTAGCGTCCTAACCCTCTTTCCCGAAATGTATAACGCCCTTAACGAAAGCATCATAGGCAAAGCGCTTCAGAAGGGCGTTTTCGAGGTGGAGATTCTTAACATAAGGGACTACTCGAAGGATAAGCACAAAAAGTGTGACGATTACCCCTTCGGCGGCGGCGCGGGCATGGTAATGACCCCTCAGCCCCTGCACGACTGCATAACGGCCGCCGACCCCGGGCATAAGGCGCTAAGGATATACCTAAGCCCCAAAGGCGAAAAGCTTACCCAGAAGAAAGTGGTGGAGCTGTCCAAGCTCGACCACATCGTGCTTGTTAACGGAAGCTACGAGGGCATCGACCAGAGGATAATAGAGCTGGACATAGACGCCGAGCTTTCGATTGGCGATTATGTGCTTACCTCGGGCGACCTTGCCTCTCTGGTGGTGATAAACGCCGTGGCAAGATACATACCGGGGGTTCTCGGCAGCGAGAGCTCTACCGAGGAAGAAAGCTTCTCCGACGGCGAAACCTTAGAGTATCCACACTATACCCGCCCGCAGGAGTTTATGGGGCTTAAGGTTCCCGAAGTTTTGATTTCGGGAAACCATCAGAAGATTAAGGAGTGGCGCAAGGCCCAGAGCGAAAAGCTTACCGCCGAGCGCAGGAGAAAGGAAGAGTAATGTTTATACATTGGTTTCCCGGCCACATGACAAAGGCCATACGCATGATGAGAGAGGAGATGGCGGTTATCGACAGCGTCATTTATGTGCTGGACGCCAGGGCCCCGCTTGCCTGCATAAACGAGGCCTTCAACGATGTGATAGGGAATAAACCCCGAATATATGTATTGAACAAAGCCGACCTCGCCGAGCCCGAGGCGGTGGAGGAATGGGTAAAATACCTTAGCTCTTTCGCGCCCTGCATTGCCACCGACAGCCTTTCGAGGGCGGACGCCCGGAAGCTTATCGAGGGGCTTATAGAGATAAACGCCCCCCTCATTGAAAAATATAGGGCGAAGGGCGTTGCCCGCACGATAAGGGCGATGGTGCTGGGCGTGCCCAATTCGGGCAAGTCTACACTAATAAACAGCCTGACCGGCGGCAAGAAAGCGGCGACGGGCAACCGCCCCGGCGTGACCCGCGGCAAGCAATGGGTCAGCATAGACAGGTATATCGACCTTCTTGACAGCCCCGGCGTGCTGTACCCCGACTTCCGCGACCAAAAGAAGGCCGTAAAACTTGCCATAATAGGGAGCATTAAGGACGATATCGTCGATATCGCCGAACTTGGGCTGGAAGCGGTAAAGTTTCTGCAAAACAGCTATCCCGACCGCGTAAAAGAAAGGTACGGAATCGAAAACCCCGCCGAAACAGCTCCGTTAGCGGTTTTGGGCGAGGTTGCCCTAAAGAGAGGGCTTATGATGAAAGACGGCTCGCCCGACTACGACAAGACGGGCAGGGCGATAATAATGGATATACGCAAGGGATATTTGGGCAAAATAGTCTTGGAAAGGGTGACCGATGGATAACACACCTATGGACAATTTATTTTACGAAAAGGATTATTTTGCCCTTGGTAAATACCTCATTTGCGGGGTGGACGAGGTAGGCAGGGGCCCGCTAGCGGGGCCCGTTATGGCTGGCGCGGTGATTCCCAACTTCAAAAAAATGATAAAGGGCGTTACCGACAGCAAGATGCTTACCGACAAATTCAGAAGGGAGATTTATCCCGAGATAAAGGCTACGGCGGTTGCCGCCGCGACGGCGACAGTCGGCCACGATGTAATAGACGAAATAAATATACTTAACGCCACCAAACAGGCTATGAAGTCCGCCGTTTTCTCTCTTCCCACCCAACCCGAAGTGCTTTTTATAGACGCGTTGAAGCTGGATACGGGCATGGCGGAGGTTAGCATCATACACGGCGACGCCTTAAGTTATTCCATCGGTATGGCGTCGGTGCTTGCCAAAGTCGAAAGGGACAACCTTATGATAAAGTATGCCGAGCTGTACCCCGAGTACGGCTTCGAGGACCACAAGGGCTACGGCACCAGGCATCATATCGAGATGATAAAAAAGTACGGCCCTTGCCCCATACACCGCAAAACCTTTATACGAAAGATACTGGAGGGAAGGGAATAATGCCTCACTCCCCCGCCGATGGCATACTCGCCGAGCGCAAAGCCGCCGAATATCTCGAGCAAAAGGGATACAGGATCCTCGGTAAGAATGTGAATTATCCGAGGATAGGCGAGCTGGATATAGTGTGCGAGGACAGAGGGACAATTGTCTTTGTCGAAGTGAGATATCGCAAGGACAAAGAGTTAGGGGATCCGCTGGAGAGCATTACGAAACCCAAAATGAGAAAACTGATAAAAGCCGCAAGCATGTATCTTGCCGGCAACAGGCTGGAGGACATGCCCGCCCGCTTCGATGTCGTGAGCGTAACAGACCTCGGCATCGGGCACATCGAAAACGCTTTCTACGGCGATTTCATATAGCGAAACAGGCGGGATATTTGTTCAAAAAGTTCGGCAAATCTTCATAAAAAATGCGGATTTTATTGCCGACAAATGCTTGATAATTATTTATTTATTTGTTAACATATAAAAGACTTTGTGGCGGACCTATGCCGATGCTTTTATAAAAGCGAAATTCCAAATCGGTATGTACGCCATGTGTATACACGGAGGTAAGTCATGAACATTATCGACATCATCGAAAAAGAGGGCCTCAGGTCCGACATTCCCGATTTTAACATCGGCGACGACATCAGGGTTTACTACAAGATTATCGAAGGAAACCGCGAAAGGATTCAGGCGTATGAAGGCACCGTTATAGCCCGCCGCGGCGGCAGCATCCGCGAAACCTTCACCGTTCGCCGCATATCCTTCGGCATCGGCGTCGAGAGAACATTCCCGCTCCATTCCCCCAAAATCGACCGCATCGAAATCGTTCGCCGCGGTAAGGTAAGAAGGGCCAAGCTCAACTACCTCAGAGAGCGCACCGGCAAGGCCGCCAGAACAAAGCAAGCCGACATCAACAAGTAAGAAATTGCGCCTATTCCCGGTTTCGGTTTTCGGAGCCGGGATATCTTATCTTTGATTATAATATTGTTTAGGAGCGTCTATGAAAAAGAGATTTTGGGCAGCTTGCATAATAGTATTATGCGCGGTATTACTGCTGGGGTGCGTACCCAAAGCCGAATCCAAATACGGGGTTAATATCCTTAAAGGCGGCGAAAGCGGCATTTTTAATTACAACGGCAGCCTCAGCGAGCTCAGAAAAGACTGGACGCTGACCTCGGGCGGCACGGTAACGGATACCTTTTCCAACGCGTCCAACAATCTTACAATAAACACATCTTCGGCGGGCTGGGCAACCGTTTCCCAAAAGGTAAACCTAAAGCCCAATTCGTACTACAAGGTAAGCTACACCTTCTCGTCCGGCTCGATGTCCGCTAAGGATATCACCAAAGACTACGACGGGCTTTGGGTGGGCTTCCTCGAGGACAAAAACTTTAACCGCGGCATAGATAAAGCCGTTTTCCACAAGGGAGCGACCGACAGAAAGACCCAGTCTTTTTACTTTAAAACGGGCAATGTGCGGGAAGCGACTCTCGCCATCTATATCGGCTCCGAAGAAAGACAGGTAAGTGTATCAAGCCTTGTTATTTCGGACATCTCGCTCACCAGGGTAGAAAAGGACGAGGCAACACAAGAGGGCGTCGCTTTGTACGACCTCAACAGGACTACTTACGGCAGGCCCACCGCCTTCAACAACGCCTATGTTATAGTGGGCGGCATAATGACCCTCATAATCGCCTACGCTTTCTATATGCTGCGCGCCCGCTCGGCCGCCATCGAGAAGGGAGAGGGGCAGAACAGGTTCTGGAAGCTTATTTCGGAACACAAATACCTCGGCCTGCTTCTTGTTATCGGCGTAGGGTTCCTCGTAAGGTTTATAATAGTCCTTTCCGAATCCTTAATCGCCGGCGGAAGCCTCATTCAGTCTATATACCACGGCTTCGACCTCGGTAATCACGCATTTTACGGCGTATGGCTCGGCAAATACGGCATGCCGTATTTCTTCCAATATAATCCCGACGCCACATTCATGCCGTTCGCGCTGTACTTCGATACTATCGCCGGGCTTATCGCCCGCATAGGCGAGGCCGCAAAAGCGTCCGACGCCACCATAATCCTCACCGCCGCGGCCACACTTAAGATGTTTGCCGTGGCTGCCGATATCGGCACGGCGGTTATAATCTACAAGCTTATAGCCGACAAGCAGGGCAAGGTTGCCGCGACACTTCTCGCCGGCCTGTACACGCTGCTTCCCGTCACCCTCGCGCTAAGCGCCGCTTGGGGCTCGATGGTATCCATAGCCGTGTTCTTTGCCGTGCTTTCGTTCTACTTCCTGCTTAACAAAAACTACATCGGCATGGCGTGCGCCTACTTCGTAGCCGCGCTTACCTCGCCCGCTATGCTTCTTGTCTGCCCCTTCGTGCTGTTCTACACAGGCCTTCTCATTTACAGGGGCATCAAGGAAAAGAAGCTTTGGGGCTGGCTGACACCCACCATCGCAGTTGTCGGCGGGCTCATTCTCTTCTACCTCATAACCCTGCCGTTTGCCGTAAACGAGATAGGCAAGGGCGAAGCCTTCTTTGCTTTCGACAAGTATATCGAAACCGTCAAGGGCGCCAATGTCTACACCGCAAACGCTTTCAACTTCCAGGGGCTTCTCGGCAACAACTTCAAGCCCGTCACCACCGAGTCTACAGCCATCACCATCTTCTTTGTGCTGTTCATACTTGGTTTGTGGGGCGCGGCGTACTTCAAGAGCAGAAGCAGGCTGCAGCTCGTTATGCTTGCCTCGGCGTTCGCCGTAGTTTATTGGTACTTTACCAACAACCTCAACCCGGCTTCGCTGTTTATAGCTCTGCCCCTGATGTTCATCTATACCGCCCTTGTAAAAGACAAGAGGCTGTACCTTGCCCTGGTGCTGTTTGCCGCTATGATGTTTGTGAACATCGGCTATGTAAATATGGTAGTAAGCTACGACGCCGCCGGCATCGCCGCCATACCCAAGGGAGCACTTATGTACACCTTCGGCGCCCTCAACCTGCTGCTTGTTATTTACTTTATAGTTGTCGCTTACGACTCGATTGTAAACAATAAGACAAGCGAATTTCTGGTGCTTCGCGTGCCGTATCTGACCTATGTTTCGAGCGTCGCCGCAAACGCGATGATAACAACAAGAAACTTCGGCGCAAAAGTTTCGGCCTTCACCCGGCAAGTGGTAAAGGCGCTCAAGGAAGAAATTGCCGAGCGCAAAGAAAAGAGAAGGCTAACAAAGCAAGCCAAGGAAGCCGAAAACAAAGACTCCCAAAACAAAGATTAATATCAAAAGAAAAAAAGGGGCTGTTTACAAAAAAACAGCCCTTCTTTTGTCGGATAATTTTCTAAAGAAAGTAATTATCAATAGCTTAAGAAACCTATGATGATGAGAGGAGAAAATGCTTGCGGTAATTAAATCTTACGGGCTTGAAGGTATAGACGGATATCCCATCGACATAGAGGTGGATGTCCAGGGCGGCGTGCCGGGCTTCGACATAGTGGGGCTGGCGGGCACATCGGTAAAAGAGGCAAGAAACAGGGTGCGCTCGGCGATAAAGAACTCCAGTTACGACTTTATGCCGCGCAAAGTGACGGTTAACCTCGCTCCCGCCGATACCGAAAAGGAAGGTTCGGCCTTCGACCTTCCGATTGCTGTCGGGTTTCTCGCGGCGACCGAGCAAATCCCCTCAGAGGGGCTAACAGATTACATAATAATAGGCGAGCTGTCGCTGGACGGCGGCATACGAAGGGTAAACGGCATACTTCCTCTGCTTATAAGCGCCCTTCAGAGAGGGTATAAGCGGTTTATTGTGCCTTACGACAACGCAAAAGAGGCAAGCTACATAGTGGGCGCGAAAGTGTTCGCCATGAAAACCCTGTGCGATGTCTGCTCCTTCCTTTCGGGGATAATGGACGCCAAGCCCGTCGAGTACTCCAAATATGAGTCCTCCCCGGCGGCGGATAAATACGGCATCGATATGGCGGATATAAAAGGGCAGTCGGCGGCCAAAAGGGCACTGGAGATTGCCGTCGCGGGAGGGCACAACATACTTCTTTGCGGCCCGCCCGGGGCTGGCAAAACGATGCTTGCCAAGTGCGTGCCCACAATTATGCCCGATATGACCTTCGGGGAGGCCATCGAAACCACAAAGATTCACAGCGTGGCGGGCAGGACGGACGGCGAGAGGGGTATGATTACCTCAAGGCCGTTCAGGGCGCCCCACCATACGGCAAGCCTGTTCAGCCTGATAGGCGGAGGGGCGCACAGCAAGCCGGGCGAGGTCAGCCTTGCCCACAACGGGGTGCTGTTCCTAGACGAAATGCCGGAATACAACAAAAAGACCCTCGAAACTCTGCGCCAGCCCTTAGAGGACGGCACGGTGACTGTAACGAGGGTGACCCGTACGGTAGAGTACCCCGCAAGCTTTATGCTTGTAGCCAGCATGAACCCCTGCCCCTGCGGGCACGACGGAAGCAGGTTTAAGGAATGCACCTGCTCGCCCATCGCCAAGATGAAGTACAAGGCAAGGATATCCGGCCCGCTGCTGGACAGGATAGATATTTATGTCGATGTAGACGGCGTGGATTACAGCGAGCTGCGCGTTTCGGCTCCCGCCGAAACAAGCGCCGACATCAAAAAGAGGGTAGAGGCGGCAAGGGAGATTCAGCGTGAGAGGTTCAAGGGCAAAGGCTTTTATACCAATTCCCGTATGACCAACGCGCAGATAAAAAAGTATTGCGCCTTGGACGCCGCCAGCGAAAAGCTGCTGGAGACCGCGTTTACGAGGTTTAAGCTAAGCGCGAGGGGGCTGACCCGCATAATAAAGACGGCAAGGACGATAGCCGACTTACGGGGCGCGATCGACATACAGGCTAACGACATAGCCGAGGCCATTCAGTACAGGGTGAGGGGCGTCGAGTCATGAATGCGCAAGTAAAAACCCTGATATGGCTTAACAGAATATGCGGCTTCGTTACGCCAAGAATGCACAGGATACTCTCGCTTTGCGGGGAGCAGGACTTAAGAAAGGCCTTCCCCAACCTGCGCAGGGAGATAACGGATAGATTCGGTGCGGATACCGCCGCCGTAATGGCCGATACCTATGACGACGAAGGGCTTCTCAACAGGGAAATAGAGGCTTTGGAGCGCGCCAAAATAAAGCTCGTATCGATATACAACGCCGAGTATCCCGACCTTCTTAAGGAAATAGCCTGCCCGCCGCTTCTTCTTTACTGCAAAGGGGATATCGGGCTTCTTAAGACAAGATGTATAGGAATTGTCGGGAGCAGAAGCCCAAGCCGCTACGGGCTGGATGTCACGACAACATTCGCCGCCGCGCTCTCGCAATGCGGGCTAACAGTCGTAAGCGGTTTGGCAAGAGGCATAGACAGCCAGGCGCACAGGGCGGTGCTGGATGTAAGCGGCAAGACGATTGCAGTTCTGGGCTGCGGCATAGACAGGGTATATCCCGCCGACAATTCGGCATTATATAAAAGGATAGAGGACGAAGGGCTTATAATATCCGAGTATGGGCTGGGGGTGCCCCCCAACAGCTTCCAGTTCCCCGAAAGAAACCGCATAATAAGCGGGCTTTCGGAAGGGGTGCTTGTCACCGAGGCGGGGCTAAAAAGCGGCTCGCTCCTTACGGCAAACGACGCTATCAGCCAAAACAGGGAGCTGTTCGCAATCCCCTCCAATATAACTTCTGTCAGAGGTATGGGGACAAACAAACTAATAAGGGAATACCCGCATTGCGCGGTTTTCTCGCCCGACGACATTGCCGAAAGGCTGAGGATTTCCGGGCACACGCAGCCGGCGTCGGTTATGCAGCTTGATTTCATAGAGGAAAAGCTCGTGGAAGCGTTAGGTTTCACCGAGTTAAACTTCGAGGAGCTTATACAAATCAGCGGATTGGGGATATCAGATCTCAATGCCGTATTGACAAAGCTCGAATTATTGGGAATAATAAAAAAACTAGATAATAACTACTACGGAGTCTGAAAACACAATGAAGCTTGTTATAGTAGAGTCGCCTTCCAAGGCAAAGACGATCCAAAAGTATTTGGGCGGAAGCTACAGGGTTATGGCATCGGGAGGGCATATCTGCGACCTTCCCGAAAAAACACTGGGCGTCGATATCGAAAACAATTTTAAGCCCGAGTATGTGATTAACCCCACAAAAAAGGAATTAATCAAGAAACTTAAGCAAACAGTAAAGGAAAGCGAAGAAGTCTACCTCGCCACCGACCCTGACAGGGAGGGCGAGGCTATAAGCTGGCATCTTGCCAATACTTTGGGGCTTCCCGACGCCGAAAACAGGATTGAGTTTAACGAAATTAGCAGCAAGGCCGTCCTGCAGGCGATAAGCAGGCCCCGCAAAATAAACCTTCACCTTGTGGACGCCCAGCAGGCGAGAAGGGTTCTTGACCGCCTTGTAGGCTACAAGATAAGCCCCATACTAAGCCGCAAGATTAAGACAGGGCTTTCGGGCGGAAGGGTGCAGTCTGCCGCCCTAAAAATGCTTGTGGACAGGGAGCGCGAGATTAACGCCTTCGTGCCCGAGGAATACTGGAACATAAACGCAAGCCTTCTTAAGGCGGGCACAAAGGCGCCTGTAATTAAGGCCGCCCTGCACGATAAAGACGGCAAAAAGATAAAAATCTCCACCGAGGCCGAGGCTAACGCCGTCCTGGACGACATCCGCGGCGGCGCGTGGAAGATAGAAAGCGTAAAAAGGGGTGTATCCAAATCCCACCCGCCCGCTCCGTTTATGACATCCACCCTTCAGCAGGACGCTTCGCAAAAGCTGGGCCTTTCGGCCCCGCAGGTTATGCAGATAGCCCAGCAGCTTTACGAGGGTATCGAGATAGAGGGCGAAGGGCAGACGGCTTTTATCACCTATATTCGTACCGACAGCGTGAGGGTTTCGGCGGATATCCAGCAGGCTACTTTGGGCTTTATTAAAGACAAATTCGGGCCCGAGTACGCCCCGCAAAAACCCAACATTTTTGCCACAAAGACGCAAAACGCCCAGGACGCCCACGAGTGTATCCGCCCCATTTCTTTAGACCGCACTCCCGAGAGCGTAAAGGATAAGCTTCAGCGCAACCAGTACAGGCTTTATAAGCTTATATACGACAGGTTTATAGCCAGCCAGATGACCGACGCCGAGTACAACACCCTCGCGGTAAGGATAGAGGCCGGGGCAAAGAGCGGGGCAAAGTACGGCTTCAGCTTTTCGGGCAAGACCCTTGTATTTAAGGGCTACACGATTGCCTACGAGGCAGAAAAGAGCGAGGAAGAGGAAACGGGAGCCAACCTTCCCAACCTCACCGAAGGCGAAGAGCTTTCGCTTAAGGATATCAAATCCGAGCAGAAATTCACCAAGCCGCCCACAAGATACACCGAGGCGGGGCTCATCAAGGCTATGGAAGAAAACGGCATAGGGCGCCCCTCGACTTACGCGTCGGTTATAAGCGTGCTTGCCAAGCGCGAGTACACCGTAAAGGAGCAGAAGTTCCTTAAGCCCACCCAGCTGGGCGAAACGGTTACCGAGTTTATGGAAACCTTCTTCAAAAAGATTGTCGACTGCAAGTTTACCGCCGATATGGAAAAGCAGCTTGACGAAATAGAGCACGGGGTCGAGTGGCAAAAGATAATAGCCGATTTCTACCCCGCCTTCTTAAAAGACATTATGAAGGCTGCGAAGGACGAAAAGAAGCTTGCCCTGCCCGAGGTGGTAAGCGATGTTATATGCGAAAAGTGCGGCGCCAACATGGTGGTAAAGGAAGGAAGGTTCGGCAAGTTTTTGGCCTGCCCCAACTACCCACGCTGCAAAAATGTAAAGAGCATAGTCGAATCGGTGGGCAAATGCCCCATCTGCACGGGCAACATAACCAAGCTGCACAGCAAGACGGGCAAGCTGTTCTACGGCTGCTCCAACTATCCCGAGTGCAAGTTTATGTCGTGGGAGCTCCCCGCCCCCATACTCTGCCCCAAGTGCGGCAGCTCTATGAGGGTTGTCGAAAACAAGGGCAAAAAGCAGTATGTCTGCAACAACAGAAGCTGCAAAAATGTAGTCATTCCCGCTAACGAAGCACAAAAGGAAAGCGATGTCGAGAGTTAAGGTTATAGGCGGCGGCCTCGCGGGCGCCGAGGCCTGCTACAAGCTTGCTAAGGCGGGCATCGAGGTAGACCTGTACGAAATGCGCCCCGTCAAAATGACCCCCGCCCACACGACGGACGGGCTTGCCGAGCTTGTTTGCAGTAACAGCCTGAAAAGCGAGGACATAACCACCGCGCAGGGGCTTCTTAAGGCCGAAATGCGCGAGTTAGACAGTGTGATTTTACAGGCCGCCGAGATAGCGAGGGTGCCCGCGGGCGGCGCGCTCGCCGTAGACAGGGCGCTTTTTTCGCAGGCGGTGGAAAATATCATAAAATCCACAGGCAAAATAAACATTATACGGCAGGAATGCGCCTCGATAGACAATAATACTATCGTGGCGACCGGCCCCCTTACCTCAGACGCGATGGCCGAAGAGATAAAAAAGCTTACAGGGGCGGAATACCTGCACTTCTTCGACGCCGTCGCGCCAATCATCACCGCCGAGAGCGTCGATATGTCCAAAGCCTATTACGGCGCCCGATACGGCAAGGGCTCTGCCGACTACCTCAACTGCCCCATGGACGAGGGGGAGTACAAAAACTTTATAAAAGAACTTGTCGGAGCGGCTACCGTTGTGCTAAAATCATTTGAGAAAGGCGATGTCTTCGAAGGCTGCATGCCCGTAGAGGTTTTGGCGGCGCGAGGCGAAGACAGCCTTCGTTTCGGACCTCTGCGCCCGGTGGGGCTCAAAAGCCCCGACGGCAAGAAGGCTTACGCCGTCGTCCAGCTCCGCAAAGAGGACAGATACGACAGCATGTTAAACCTTGTAGGGTTTCAGACAAATCTCACTTTCCCCGAACAACGCAGAGTTTTCCGACTGATACCCGCGCTTGCGAATGCCGAATTCGTGCGCTACGGGGTAATGCATCGCAATACCTATATAAACAGCCCCGAGGCTCTAACCATAACCTTAAACCCCAAAAATTCGCCCGACATCTTTTTCGCCGGGCAGATAACGGGGGTAGAGGGGTATATGGAAAGCGCCATGACGGGCATGCTCGCGGCAATACATATGCTAAGAAGGCTTAAGGGCAAAGACCCCGTCGCCCCGCCCGAAACTACTATGTGCGGCAGCCTATGTAAATATATTGCCACAGCTAAAGGCGGCTTCGCGCCGATGCATGTAAGTTTCGAGCTTGTATCGCCCATAGAGCGGCGAATAAAGGACAAGGCCGAGCGCAGGAAGGCCCTCGCAGACAGGGCGCTTAAGGACATAAAAGAATACAAAAATACCGTTTTACAGGACATAGAGGTGAGTTTATGATTGAGGGAACGACAATCTGCGCCGTCAGGCGTAACGGCATTACCGCCATAGGCGGCGACGGGCAGGTTACGATGAGCCAAAGCGTAATACTAAAAGGCAACGCCAAAAAGGTAAAAAGGCTATACAACGACAAAGTGGTGGTAGGCTTCGCCGGCTCCGTGAGCGACGCCTTTACCCTAAGCGAAAAGTTTGAGGAAATGCTTCAGAAGTACAGCGGCAACCTTATGAGAAGCGCCGTAGAGCTAGCAGAGGAGTGGCGCAAGGGCGCCATGGTAAGAAACCTCGAGGCGATGCTTATTGTCGCCGACAAGGAAAACCTCTTTATAGTAAGCGGCGACGGCAATGTCATAGATCCCGAGGACGGCGTGTGCGCCATCGGAAGCGGCGGCAATTACGCCCTTTCGGCGGCAAGGGCGCTCCTCGAAAACACCGATTTGTCCGCCGAGGAAATCGTCCGCCGCAGCATGAAGATAGCCGCCGATGTGTGCGTCTTCACCAACCATAACCTCGTGCTTGAAATCGTATAGGAGGCATTATGGATTTATCACCCAGACAGATAGTAAACGAACTTGACAGATATATTATCGGGCAATACGAGGCAAAGAGAGCGGTGGCGATAGCCCTTCGCAACCGCTACAGAAGAAGCCGCCTCCCCCAGGAAGTCAGGGACGAGATAACGCCCAAAAACATCATAATGAAGGGCCCGACAGGCGTGGGCAAGACCGAGATAGCGAGAAGGCTTGCCAAGCTCGTAAAAGCCCCCTTCGTTAAGGTTGAGGCGACAAAGTTTACCGAGGTAGGTTATGTCGGCAGGGATGTCGAGTCTATGGTGAGGGACCTTGTGGAGGTCGCCATCCGCCTCGTGCGCGAAGAGAAAATAAGGGAAGTCGAGCCCAAGGCGAAGCAGGTTGCCGAGAGAAAGATACTGGATTCGCTCTTCATTGGCAAAAAGAAATCCCACCCCGATATCCCCGACAACGAGCTTCGCGAGCAGCTTGAGGCAGAGTTCCGCGAAGGAAAGTACGACAAAGTGCCCCTCGAGATAGAGGTAGAGGAGCAGCCCAAAGCGCTGCAGCTGGGCCCCATAGGCGCGTCCGACAACAATATGGGCGATATCCTTGGCAGCATTATGCCCAAGCGCCGCAAACGCCGCAAAATGACGGTCGCCGAGGCATTCGAGTACTTCACCAACGAGGAAGCCTCCAAACTGATAGACAACGACAGCATAAACTCCGAGGGCCTGAAGAGGGCCGAACAGGACGGCATAATCTTCATAGACGAGATAGACAAGATTGTGTCCAAGGGCAACAGCCACGGGCCCGATGTCTCCCGCGAGGGCGTGCAGAGGGATATCCTTCCTTTGGTAGAAGGCTGCACGGTTAGCACCAAGTACGGCAATATAAAGACAGATTTTATTCTGTTTATTGCCGCGGGCGCCTTCCACATCGCCAAGATTAACGACCTTATCCCCGAGCTTCAGGGCAGGTTCCCAATCACGGTAACCCTCAACAGCCTCACCGAAGAGGACTTCGTAAAAATCCTCAAAGAGCCCGACAACGCCATTATTATGCAGTACGCCGCGCTCCTTAAGGTGGATAACATAGACCTGAAGTTCACCGAGGACGCCATAAGGGAGATGGCCAAGATTGCCTACTACGAGAACGAGAACAAAGAAAACATCGGCGCGCGCAGGCTGCACGCCGTTATGGAAATGCTCCTCGAGGATATCAGCTTTAACGCCAGCGGCGAGCACGAGATGGTAGAGGTCGTAATCGACAAAAAGTATGTAGACGAGCACCTCGAAAAAGCCCTCAAGGAAATGAACCTCAAAAAATATATACTGTAATCAAGCGGCGCGCCGCAATACAACAATAAAGGACAAAAAATGATATCCATACCCAAGGGCACAAAGGATGTATTGCCCTCAGAAGTTTATAAATGGCACTATGTCGAGAGCCTCATAAGAAAGACGGCTTCCGACTTCGGCTGGCTGGAGATACGCACGCCCACCTTCGAGCATACCGAGCTTTTTCTGAGGGGCGTCGGCGAGACCACCGACATCGTTAACAAAGAGATGTACACTTTTCTGGATAAGGGCAACCGCAGCATAACGCTTAAGTGCGAGGGCACGGCGGGCGCGGCGAGGGCCTTTATAGAAAACGGGCTTGTCAGCCAGGCGCAGCCAACAAAGATGTATTACATTACCCCCGTTTTCCGCTACGAAAAGCCGCAATCGGGAAGGCTCAGGGAGCACCATCAGTTCGGCGTCGAGCTGTTCGGAAGCGACACGCCCTTCGCCGACGCCGATGTAATTATGACGGCAAAAACCCTTCTAAACAGGCTGGGAATAACGGACTTGAAGCTGAACATAAACAGCATAGGCTGCCCCGAGTGCCGCAAAAACTACAACGAGGCGCTTAAGGCGTATTTCTCGGAGAGGGCGGATAAAATGTGCCCCACCTGCCGCGAGAGGCTGCAGAAAAACCCATTGAGGATACTGGACTGCAAGGTGCCCGAGTGCGGCGAGCTGGCAAAGGACGCCCCCGTAACGCTGGATTACATCTGCGACGGCTGCAGGCAGCACCACGACAAGCTAAAGGATATTTTGTCCTATCTTAAGGTGGATTACGAGGTTAACCCCAAACTGGTGCGCGGGCTGGACTATTACACAAAGACCGTGTTTGAGTTTATATCCAACGCCATCGGCGCCCAGGGCACGGTTTGCGGCGGCGGGCGCTACAACAATCTTGTAGAACAAATAGGCGGGCCTTCGGTGCCCGGCGTAGGCTTCGGCATGGGGCTGGAGCGCCTCATTATGGTTGCCGAGGCTGCCGGGCTCTACTTAGGCGAGAGGCAAAAACCCCTTATATATATAGCCCCCTTAGGCGACGAGCAGTATATTTACGCTTACGGCTTGGTAAATGGCCTCAGGCAAAAAGGTATTACCGCCGAAACGGACATCACGGGCAGAAGCCTTAAAGCACAAATGAAGTACGCCGACAAGACGGGCGCGAGGTATGTCGCTGTTTTGGGCGAAAACGAAAGGCTTTCGGGCGTAATAAAGCTGAAAGATATGGCTAATGGCACAGAAGAAGAAATCAATATAAGCGAGCTGACGGAAAGGCTTGGGAGATAAATATGGCAGAATTTTTGGAAGGTCTTAAGAGAACAAAGATGTGCGGCGAGTTCCGCGCGTCCGACATAGGCAAAAAGGTTGTCGCCATGGGCTTTGTGGCGAAATACCGCAACCTGGGCGGCATACAATTTGTCGACCTGAGGGACCGCACGGGAATCGTGCAGGTAAGGTTTTCGGCTTCGGATTACCCCGAGGTTTACGCGAAATCGGAGGCTATCCGCAACGAGTTTGTTATAGCCGTCGAGGGCACCGTTGTGGCAAGAGGCGAAAAGAACATAAACACCGCCCTTCCCACAGGCGAAATCGAGATAGAGGCTTCGGCTTTAAAGATACTTTCGGAGGCCGAAACAACCCCATTTAACATCGTGGAGGATGTAAAGGCGGGCGAGCAATTAAGGCTTAAGTACAGGTACTTGGACTTAAGAAGGGGCGCCCTGCAGAAAAACCTTCTTATAAGGGATAAGATTATCCGCGCCACAATGGACTATATGTCCAAAAAGGGCTTTGTATATATCGAAACGCCGATGCTCGGCAAATCCACCCCCGAAGGCGCGAGGGACTACCTTGTACCCTCCAGGGTGCATCCCGGGGAGTTTTACGCCCTGCCCCAGTCGCCCCAGCTTTATAAGCAGCTGCTTATGATTTCGGGTATGGACCGCTATTATCAGATAGCCAAGTGCTTCCGCGACGAGGATCTTAGGGCAAACCGCCAGCCCGAATTTACGCAGATAGACATCGAAATGAGCTATGTGGACGACATCGAGGATGTAATGAAGGTCGCCGAGGGGCTAATCCGCAACATATTCAAGGTTGCCATAGGCTACGATGTGCCCAAAAAGATAAAGCGCATAAAGTACGCCGAGGCAATGGAAAGGTTCGGAAGCGACAAGCCCGACACCCGCTTCGGCTTGGAGCTTATAAATCTTACAAAGTTAGTTAAAAAGATAGGGACAACCTTCTCGGTGTTCGCTAACGCCACAAAGAAGGGCTACAGCGTGCGCGCCATAAATGCAAAAGGGCTTGCCCGCTACACCCGCAAAGAGATAGACGCCCTGCAGGATGTCGTAAAAGAGTACGGCGCAAAAGGGCTAGCATATATAGCGCTTAAACCGGAGGGCGTAAGCTCGCCGATAGCCAAATTCTTCGACGAAGAGTCTTTCGGGCAGCTTATTGCCGCCGCCGGCGGCGAGACGGGCGACCTCATCCTGTTTGTCGCCGACAAAGACAAGGTAGTGTTTGACGCTTTGGGAGCTTTGAGGCTTGCCATCGCCAAGAAAGAGAACCTTATACCCGAAGGCACCTACGATATGCTGTGGGTTACGCACTTCCCCCTGTACGACTACAACGAGGAGGAAAAGCGCCTCGAGGCCATGCACCACCCCTTCACGAGCCCGCTAAACTCGGATATCAAATATATAGAGAAAAAGCCGCTTAAGGTGCGCGCCAAGGCTTATGACTTTGTCATAAACGGCCAAGAGGCGGGCGGCGGCTCCATCCGTATCCACTCGAGGGAGCTTCAGGAAAAGATGTTCAGGAGAATCAACCTCTCCGAACAGGATATCAAGGAGCGCTTCGGCTTCTTTACCGAAGCTTTCCGCTACGGCGTACCCCCGCACGGCGGGCTGGCGTTCGGGCTGGACAGGCTTGTTATGCTTCTTTCGGGCACAGACAATATAAAGGATGTTATAGCCTTCCCCAAAAACCAGAGCGCGGTCTGCCTAATGTCGGACGCCCCCAGCACAGTCGAGAAAAAGCAGCTTGACGAACTGGCAATAGACATCAGAAAATGATAGAAATCGGAGAAGTAAAAAAGATAACCAAAAGCGGTTGGTGTACGGTGCGCTTCCCCCGCAAGACGGCCTGCGAAAACTGCCATATGTGCCTTAAGCCCAAAGACGAAATGTTTGTCGAGCTTAAGCTAAGAAACACCTTGGCCGCCAAAGAGGGCGATACGGTGTCGGTGGAGATCGGCGACAGGGCGCCGCTAATCGCTTCGCTTATAACCTACATAATACCTTTAATTCTTGTGGGTATAGCTCTTGGCGCAACGGCGTGGCTCGATAGCCCCGCGGCGTCGTTAGGGGCGGCGGGAGGGGCTTTGCTTCTTGGTTTTGTCATAACAATGATAATAGACAGAAAGCTAAAAGGCAAAAAAAATTTCACTCCGAGGATGTTCGCGATAATAAAAGCTGAACAAATCGATACGGAAATCGAAAACTAGGGGTATAATATACCTGTAAGACCCGATAAGGAGAAGCAAATTGGTAGACCTAAGACAACTTCGTTCGGCGGACCCCGAACTTTACGAGGCAATGGCCCTCGAGCTCAAGAGGCAGCAGGACAATATAGAGCTTATTGCGAGCGAGAACTTCGTGTCGCCTATGGTAATGGAGATCGCGGGCTCGCACCTCACAAATAAATATGCCGAGGGATATCCCGGGCGCAGGTACTACGGCGGTTGCCAGTATGTCGATATGGCGGAAAACCTCGCCATAGAGCGCGCCAAACGCATCTTCGGCGCCGATTACGCCAATGTGCAGCCACATTCGGGAAGCAGCGCCAACATAACCGTGTACTTTGCCCTTCTTAATTACGGCGACACCGTTATGGGCATGGACCTCGGGCACGGCGGGCACCTCACCCACGGCAGCAAGGTCAGCGTAAGCGGCAAATATTATAACTTCGTGCCTTACGGGGTAGACGAAAGCGGTTACATAGATTACGACGCCGCCGAGTGCAAGGCATTGGAGTGCAAGCCCAAAATGATAGTTGTGGGCGCCTCGGCATATCCCCGCACCATAGATTTCAAGAGGTTCAGGGAAATAGCCGACAAGTGCGGGGCAATCCTTATGGCGGATATCGCCCACATAGCGGGGCTTGTGGCTACCGGGCTTCACCCCTCGCCCTTCCCGTACTGCGATGTAGTAACCACAACAACACATAAGACCCTAAGGGGCCCCAGGGGCGGCATAATACTTGCCAAAGAAGAGTACGGCAAAATACTCGATAAAGCGGTGTTCCCCGGTATGCAGGGCGGCCCGCTCATGCACATCATAGCTGCAAAAGCGCTTGCCCTGAAGGAAGCCGAAAGCGAAGAATTCAAAGCCTACCAAAATCGGGTTATAAATAACGCAAAAGCCCTGGCAAAAGCGCTTATGGGCGAAGGGCTTAAGCTCTTTTCGGGCGGCACCGACAACCATCTCATGCTGGTAGACCTCAGAGGCACCGGCTGCACGGGCAAAGAGCTTGAGGTAATGCTGGACGAAGTAAACATCACAACCAACAAGAATTCCATACCCAACGACACCGCCTCGCCCGTAAACCCCAACGGTTTGCGCCTCGGCACCCCCAGCGTAACAACAAGGGGCATGAAAGAAGAGGATATGGCGGTTATAGGCAGGAGTATTTCGAGAATAATAAGAGAAAAGCACGATGCGTACGACGCCGTAAGGGCGGAAGTCCGGAGGCTGGTAGAGAAATATCCGCTGTACAAAGAGGAATTTATATTGTAATATGAAAGTATATCTTGATAACTCCGCGACAACCGCGGTAGAAAAAGAAGTTCTCGAGGCGATGCTGCCGTATTTTAGCGACATATACGGCAATCCCTCGTCCCTGCACTCCTTCGGCAGGCAGGCGCTAAAGGCGGTGGACGAATCCCGCCAGAAAATAGCCGCCCTTCTCGGGGCAAAGCCGAACGAGATTTACTTTACCTCGGGCGGCACCGAGAGCGACAACTGGGCGATAAAAGGTGCCGTGAGGGCGTCCAAAAACAAGCGCAGGCAGGTTATAACCTCGGCTATCGAGCATCCCGCGCTTCTGGAAACCTGCGAGGCTCTGGAAAAAAGCGGCGAGGCAGAGGTAACATATCTTAAAGTCAACAAAGAAGGGCTTGTGGACCCCGCCGATGTCAAAAAGGCGCTGAACGACGATACCGTAATCGTGTCCATAATGACCGCCAACAACGAGATGGGCGCCATCCAGCCGATTTCCGAGATAGGGGAGATCGTGCGTGGCGAGGGCGTATTGTTCCATACAGACGCCGTGCAGGCGGCCGACACTCTGGACCTGAATGTAAACGCCCTCAATGTAGACCTTCTTTCGCTCTCCGCGCACAAATTCCACGGGCCGAAGGGCATAGGGCTTCTGTATATGAGAAGCGGCGTCCGCCTCGACAGGCTCATTAACGGCGGGCATCAGGAGAGAAGGCAAAGGGCGGGCACGACCAACACCCCGCTTATTGTGGGCATGGCAAAGGCTCTAGAGATAAGCGTCCGCGACAGAGAGCGCAATGTAAAGCATATGACGGAGCTTCGCGACTACTTCATCGGGCGCGCGCTCAACGAGATACCTTACTGCTACCTTAACGGCGGCACCGAGAGAAGGCTCGCCAACAACATAAACTTAAGCTTCGGCTTTATAGAGGGAGAGGCAATCCTCATGAGCCTCGACCTAAAAGGCATAGCGGTAAGCAGCGGCTCGGCCTGCTCGTCGGGCTCCCTCGAGCCCTCGCATGTGCTGCTCGCTTTGGGCGTAAAGGAAGAACTCGCCCACAGCTCCATCCGCTTCAGCTTAGGCAGGGACACAACCAAAGAGGAAATAGAATACACAATAAATACGCTAAAAGAGATAGTGGACAGGCTTAGGGGAATGTCCCCTCTGTTCAATATCGAAAAAAGAACGGGAAGCTATGTATAACGAAAAAGTATTGGAAATATTCGCAAACCCCCGGAATGTGGGTGAAATCGAAAACGCCGACGGCGTAGGCACCGTGGGCAACGCCAGTTGCGGTGACATAATGAAGGTTTACCTCAAGATAGAAAACGATGTGATAGTGGACGCCAAGTTCAAAACCTTCGGCTGCGCCGCCGCTATCGCCTCGTCCTCCGTCGCTACCGAAATGATAAAGGGCAAGACCATCGAGGAAGCCCTCAAAATCCGCAACGCCGATGTAGTCGAGCAGCTTGAAGGACTGCCCCCGCAGAAGATTCACTGCTCGGTTCTCGCCGAGGAAGCCATCGCGGCGGCGATAGAGAATTACAGAAGCAAGCAAAAGTAAGGGCATTAATAAACGCTCTGTGGTATTACCACAGAAGCGTGTCTTTTTGCGCTCAATTTACAAAATAGCTGTGGTATTACCACAGCAACCATCCGAACGGTTATATATAAAAAAAGGGGCTTTTCGCCCCTTTTGCATTATGTTGCCTTAGTCCACATCTTCTTTACTGCTTTCTTTGCGACGGGAGAGGACAAAACCAGCATAGAGCCGACCGCTCCCATAGCTATACCTGCCAAAAATCCTATACGCATAAAAAATCCTCCTGCTTATAGTTTGCGCAGCGGGAGGATTGTAGCCGTGTAAATTTTTGGAGACAGGGGTTAGTTTTCTTTGAAGCTGACGGGCCTTATCTTCTCGAAGATGATATTATCGGCGTTTGAGCCGTGGGCGGTTGCGACTTTTTCGTCGGTGTCTACCGTCCAAGTGAGAAGCTTCATATTGTATTTTTTAACGATTTCGTTTATCTTTTGGTCGGGCAGTTTTAGTATGTCGTAGGCAAGAAAGTCGGGGCGGGAGCGCTTAAGCATTCTGAAAGGCCCGGCGACAGACTGCAAAAACCTTAGTATGGAATTCGCCGGGTTGGTGGCAAGCTGCCCTCTGCATACCTCGGGAGCGTTTTTGGCAAACCATACGATGGTAAAGGGGTTGAAGGCCTGAACCTTTATCCAGGGCTTACCTTTTATAAGCTCGTATACCTTGCTTTCCAGATCGAACTTATAAAAATTGATGGACTTAAGCTCGCAAAGGATATCCACTTTGCCGTCTACAAGCCCGATAAGCTCCTCGAAGAGGGGGATCCTCTCGCCGTTAGGCAGCAGGTATTCGTCCTTGCAAAGGTCTTCGTATGTAAGGTCTTCTATTTTGTCCGACTTGCCCTTTATCATCCTACCCACAGAAAAATCGTGGAAGCACACAACCTTTCCGTCCTTCAGCAGATGGACATCGGTTTCGATATTGTAGCCGTGCTCGACAGCTTTTTTGTATGCCGAAAGGGAGTTTTCGGGTGAAGTTTCGTCGTGAAGCCCTCTGTGAGCGATAGGTACCTGAAAAAGACGCATTGCAAACAAGCCTCCCAAAAAATTACTATTGAATTATATTACAAAGAATTACAAAAATCAACAGAATACGAAATTTAATTGCTAAACCTCCGATTTTCTTATATAATCAATTATAAGTAAAATATTTTTTCGCGGGGTAATAAAGAGTAAGCCTTTAGCGTAAAAATCGGCTTATTATCGCCCCAAAAGCACATAATCATACGGGAACTAGATGGAAGACAGACAAAAATTTATACGAAATTTCTGCATCGTCGCGCACATAGACCACGGCAAAAGTACGCTTGCCGACCGCATCATAGAGAAGACGGGCGCGGTATCCGAGCGCGAGATGAAATCTCAGATACTTGACGATATGGACATCGAACGCGAGCGCGGCATAACCATAAAGCTGACGCCCGTAAGGATGTTTTACAAATACGAGGGCAAAGAGTACACCTTTAACCTAATCGACACCCCGGGGCATGTCGACTTTACCTACGAAGTTAGCCGCTCGCTTGCCGCCTGCGAGGGCGCCCTCCTTGTCGTGGACGCTACGCAGGGCATCGAGGCGCAGACCCTGACCAATGTTTACCTTGCCTTAGACAACAATCTCGAAATTTTACCCGTTATAAACAAGATAGACCTTCCTTCCGCCGACCCCGAGGCTACCCGCAAAGAAATAGAGGATGTAATCGGGCTTGACGCCTCCGAAGCGCCGCTTATAAGCGCCAAAGAGGGCCTTAACATAGAGGAAGTCTTAAATCAGATAATAGAAAAGATACCCCCGCCCTCCGGCAATCCCAACGCCCCATTGAAAGCACTTATCTTCGACAGCGTTTACGACAACTACAAGGGCGCGATATGCAATATCCGCATAGTGGACGGAAGCGTTTCGGCGGGGCAGCGCATAAAGATGATGTCCACGGGCAAGGAGTTCGAGGTAACCGAGGTAGGCGTGTTTGCGCCCAATATGAAGCCCGTAGACAGCCTTTCGGCGGGCGAGGTAGGCTACATCGCCGCCAGCATAAAGAATGTAAAGGATACCGCCGTTGGCGACACCATAACCCACGCCGTAGGCGGCGCAATCGAGCCCTTGCAAGGCTACAAAAAGGTTCAGCCAATGGTATTTGCGGGTATCTATCCCGCCGACGGTTCGCGCTATAACGAGCTGAGGGACGCTTTGGATAAGCTAAACTTAAACGATGCCGCTTTGGTGGTCGAGCCCGAAAGCTCGGGAGCTTTAGGCTTCGGCTTCCGCTGCGGTTTTTTGGGCCTTCTCCACATGGAAATAATAGAGGAGCGGTTAGAACGCGAGTTCGACCTCGACCTCGTAACCACCGCCCCCAGCGTCAGCTACAAGGTATATAAAACCAACGGCGAAATGGTGGTGGTCGAAAACCCCTCCAAACTGCCCTCGCCCGCCCTGATAGAAAAAATAGAAGAGCCTATGGTAAAGGCCTTCATCTACACCCCGCCCGAGTATGTCGGGGCGGTTATGGAGCTGTGCCAGCAAAAGAGGGGCATTTACGAAAACCTCACTTACCTCGAGTCAACCAGGGTAAAGATAGAATACATTATACCCCTTGCCGAGATAATTTACGATTTCTTCGACGCCCTTAAATCCCGCTCGAGGGGCTACGCCAGCTTAGACTACGAGCCCTGCGGCTACGCCGAGGGCGACCTCGTAAAACTCGATATACTGCTTAACGGCGATGTCTGCGACGCCCTTTCGGTTATCGTCCACCGCGACCACGCTTACGCTACGGGCAGAAGAATGGCGGAAAAGCTAAAGGACATTATCCCCCGCCAGCAATTCGAGATTCCCGTTCAGGCTGCGATAGGGGGCAAGGTAATCGCCCGCGAAACGGTAAAGGCTGTGCGCAAAGATGTTCTTGCCAAGTGCTACGGCGGCGACATAACCCGTAAGAAGAAACTTCTCGAGAAGCAAAAGGAAGGCAAGAAGCGTATGCGCCAGATCGGCTCGGTCGAAGTGCCGTCCGAAGCCTTTATGTCCATTCTCAAACTAGATGACAACTAACAGAGGGCTATATATACACATACCTTTCTGCTCGATAAAGTGCGCCTATTGCGACTTCTATTCGGTAGCCATAGATACCGATTTGGTCGAGCGTTACGCAAAAGAGCAAAAGAAAGAATTATCCCTTGTCCTATCCCGTTACCCTCAAACCGTAATAGACACTATCTATATCGGGGGCGGCACGCCCAGTGTGCTCCCGATAAGTATTCTGGAGGGAATAGTTGGGCATATTCACAAATGCGCCTCTGTGAATATAAGAGAATTTACAATCGAGATTAATCCCTGCAGCTCTGATAATCTTGCATATTATAAATCTTTGGGCGTAAACCGTGTAAGTATCGGCGTCCAGACCCTTAATCCGCAAATCTTAAAAATAATAGGCAGAAGCCACACTCCAGGGCAGGCGCTTGACGCTCTCGAAAGGGCTGCGGGCATTTATCCCAATGTAAGCGCCGACCTTATGCTCGGGCTGCCGGGGCAGAACGTAGAGGATGTAGGCTGCGCCCTTAACAAAGTAATGCCCTTTGTAAACCATATCTCGCAGTACATGCTTAAGCTCTCCGACGATACCCCTATGGGGCGGGCGGTTAACGGGGGCAGCATTGCGCTTCCGGACGACGACGCCTCTGCGGATATGTACGACGCGGGGTATTCTATAATGCGGCAAAACGGTTATGCCAGATACGAAATAAGCAACTTTTGCAAAGATAAGAATTACAGCCTGCACAACCTTAAATATTGGAACAGGGAAGATTATATCGGCATAGGCGCATCCGCCCATTCGTTCATAGAAGGAGTGCGCTACGAAAACCCCTCGGACCTTACATCCTACTTAGGCGGGAACCATCTGGGAAACGGAAAAGCTAACTCGATAATACTAAGCAAAGGCGACGCCTTGTTCGAATATATTATGCTGAAGCTGCGCCTCGAAGACGGCTTTTCGATAGACGAAATAAACGGGCTTTTCGGCATAGATTTTCTTGCGAGGTACGATATGGAGATAAAATCGCTTTGCGGTATTCTCGAGGTTTCGGGCGGAAGGGTAAAAATGAAAAAGGACAAAATGCTTCTCGAAAGCTACGCCGCCCGCAGGTTTTTGCCCGATTGATTGCAATTTATCACATAAATTGATCGTAATTTATCACATAAATTGATTGAAATTTATCACATAAATTGATCGCAATATATCATATTTTGATATTTTTTACATTCCTCTTATAAGGAAAATTTTTATTAACCCATTAATTTTGCGAAATGTGTGAATATTCCCTTGACATGGGGCATAATAATGTTATAATAATGCTAGCACTCAAAACCATAGAGTGCTAACAAACAAATGCGGGTTTGCCAAAAATGAAAGAGAATAAGTTGTCTTCTCGTAAACAAAAAATATTAAGGGCGGTCGTAGACGAGTATATCAGAAAGGCCGCTCCCGTGTCCTCGGGCGAGATAAAGGCAAAATATTTTGACGATATCAGCTCGGCGACCATCCGCGCGGAGCTATCGACCCTTGAGGATATGGGGTATCTTGTGCAGCCGCATACCTCGGCGGGAAGGGTGCCCGCGCCCAAGGCGTACAAATATTATGTCGAGAACTTCCTCGACAAGCGCCCCCTTCGCAGGCAGGATATCGCGAAGATAGACGCCACCTTTAACGCCAAGTTCAAGGAGATAGAGGAGATAGTGCGCTCCGCCGCAAAGATAATAAGCGATGTAACAAATTACACCTCGGTTATTGTAATAAAAAATATCGCCAATGTCGTTATTAAAGAAATCAAGCTTGTGGGGCTGGACGAAAACAGCGCGCTGGTGATTATCATAACCGACGGCGGCATCATCCGCGACAAGGTTATAACCGTCGAGAGCAGGTTGGACGACAACTTCCTATCCAACGCCTCGCTTCTTATTAACAAGGTGTTCGGCGGCAGGAAGGTGGGCGACTTAAAGAGTGCCGATGTCGAGGTGCAAAAGGAGCTTTCGGACTTCAAGGAGCTTTTCGAAAGCGTACTTTCCATTCTTCTTTCCTACTGCGAGCAGGACGAGGCAAAAGTATTCGTCGAGGGCGAGAGCAAGATTCTCGAGTACCCCGAGGCAAGCCTCGAGTCGGCTAAGAGCTTTCTTACCATCATAGACGACAAATCGAAGATTATGGAGCTTCTCGAGAAGGAAGAGCCCGATATCGAATTCTCGATAAAGATAGGCAAAGAGGAAACCAAAGGAATGGACAAATGCGCCGTGGTAGCCGCCTCTTACACCATAAACGGCAAAGAGATAGGCAAGGCGGGCGTAATAGGGCCCGAGCGCATGGACTACGGCAAAGTAATTTCGGTGCTTTCGTATGTAAGAAGCGCCGTTAACACCATATTTAACAGCGGAATCAAAAAAATAGACATAAAAAAAGAGGAGAACAATGACTGACAAAGAGAAAAGGCCCGCAGAGGAATCGGTAAACGCCGAGGCAGGGAATTTGACTAACGCGGAAACTGAAGCTGCGGCTGAGGCCGAAGCCCAAGACAACAAAGGCATAAGCGGCGAGGAAATAATTGCCAAAGCGGTTGCCGAGGCCGAGGAGTTCAAATCTCTCGCGCAGAGGATTCAGGCGGACTTCGACAACTACCGCAAAAGAAACAACGAAAGCGTAAAGCAGGCCCGCGCCGAAGGGAACAACGAGGTAATACTAAACCTTTTGCCCGTTGTGGACGCAGTGGATATAGCCCTTAAAGTCATACCCGACGAAAAGTCCCGTGAGGGCGTCGGGCTTATACTAAGGCAGATACAAGCCCTATTCGGCAGGTACGGCGTAAAGGAAATCGAGGCCGAGGGGCAGATGTTCGATCCCGAGCTTCACAACGCCGTAATGCAGGAAGAAGACCCCGAAAACAGCGGAAAGATAATAGAGGTGCTGCAAAAAGGGTACACCAGGGAAGGCAAAGTCCTTCGCCACGCTATGGTGAAGGTAGCGAAATAAATAACTAAATTAAACACAAAAAACAAATAATAAAACAATCATTATAAGAACAAGGAGCCAGATATGTCTAAGATTATAGGAATCGACTTAGGTACAACCAACAGCTGTGTAGCGGTTATGGAAGGCGGCGAGCCCGTAGTTATCCCCAACGCCGAGGGCGGGCGCACTACCCCTTCGATTGTGGCCTTCAGCAAAAACGGCGAAAGGCTTGTAGGCCAAATCGCAAAGAGGCAGGCAATAGTTAACCCCGACAGGACGGTTATATCCATAAAGAGAGAAATGGGCACCAACTATAAAGTGACCGTAGACGGCAAGAGCTACACCCCGCCCGAAATTTCGGCCATGATTCTTGCCAAGCTTAAGGCCGACGCCGAAGCCTACCTCGGCGAGAAGGTAACCAAGGCGGTTATCACCGTGCCCGCGTACTTCTCCGACAGCCAAAGGCAGGCAACCAAGGACGCCGGCAAGATAGCCGGGCTTGATGTCCTTCGTATAATAAACGAGCCTACGGCGGCGTCCCTTGCCTACGGTTTGGATAAAGAAGGCAGCAAGAACCAGAAGATCCTCATTTACGACCTCGGCGGCGGCACATTCGATGTGTCGATACTCGAGCTGGGCGACGGCGTGTTCGAGGTTCTCGCGACCAACGGCAACACCCGCCTTGGCGGCGACGACTTCGACAAGGTCGTAATGGATTGGATAGTAGACGAATTCAAAAAGAGCGAGGGCATAGACCTCTCGAAGGATAAGATGGCGATGCAGAGGATCAAGGAAGCCGCCGAAAAAGCTAAGATAGAGCTTTCGGGCGTAACCAAGACCAACATCAACCTGCCCTTTATCACGGTAGGGCCCAACGGGCCTTTGCACATCGATATGGACATCACGAGGGCAAGGTTTGAGGATATGACATCCCGCCTCGTTAAGGCCACCATAGGGCCCATGGAGCAGGCTATGAAGGACGCCAAGCTCGCCTATAAGGACATCGACAAGGTTGTCCTCGTGGGCGGCTCCACCCGCATACCCGCCATCTTCGAGCTTGTAAAGAGCATAACGGGCAAAGAGCCCTACAAGGGCATCAATCCCGACGAGTGCGTAGCGATAGGCGCGGCTATACAGGGCGGCGTTCTTAGCGGCGAGGTTAAGGATGTACTCCTTCTCGATGTAACCCCGCTTTCGCTGGGCATCGAAACGATGGGCGGCGTGTTCACAAAACTCATCGAGCGCAACACCACCATACCCACCAAGAAGTCGCAGATATTCTCCACGGCTTCCGACAACCAGACCTCGGTTGATATCCATGTCCTGCAGGGCGAGCGCGCAATGGCCGCCGACAACAAGACGCTCGGGCGTTTCGAACTCACGGGCATACCTCCCGCCCCCCGCGGCGTGCCGCAGATTGAGGTTACCTTCGATATCGACGCCAACGGCATAGTTTCGGTTACGGCGGTAGACAAGGCGACCAATAAGAGCGCCAACATCAAGATTACGGCTTCCAGCAACCTGACAGACGCCGACATCGACAGGGCAATAAAAGAAGCCGAGCAATACGCCGAAGAGGACAGAAAGCGCCGCGAGCTTGTCGAAATGAAGAACACAGCCGAGCAGCTCATATTCGCCATAGACAAATTCCTCTCCGAAAACGCCGGCAAGGTTTCGGACGAAGACAAGGCGACGCTTCAGGACGCGGCTAAGGAAGCCAGGGAAAAACTCGCCGAGGCGACAACAGCCGAGGAAGTAAAAGAGATAACCGACAAGCTCAGCCAGGTATCCAACCCGATATTTACCAAGCTGTACCAGCAGAACGCCGCGGGCGGCGATGCGGGCACGGACGACGGAACCACCATCAATGTAAATCCCGACGACATAAAATAAACTAAAGAGAGATAAATGGCGGCTAATTATTACGAAATACTGGGTGTAAGCAAGGACGCGAGCGCGGACGAGATAAAGTCCGCGTATCGCAAGTTAGCCAAAAAATATCACCCGGACCTATACACAAACGCGACCGAAAGCCAGAAGGCGGAAGCCGAAAAAAAGTTCAAGGAAGTCCAGTACGCCTACGATGTGCTTTCCGACCCCCAGAAGAGGGCGGCTTACGACCAGTACGGAAGCGAAGACGGGCCTATGGGCGGCGGAGGCTTCAGCCAGGGCTTTGGCGGCTTCAGGGACTTCGGCGGGTTTGATATATTCAGCGATATATTCAGCGCCTTTACGGGGGGCGGCAGGGCTTCCTCCGGCCCCCGCGCGGGTGACGATATAGAAGTACCCCTAACCCTAACCTTCAAGGAAGCCTGCTACGGCGTCGAGAAGGAAGTATCGTACAGCAGGGTGGAGCGTTGCGACTCCTGCAAGGGCACGGGCGCAAAAGACGGCACGCGATACAAGACCTGCACCAAGTGCGGCGGCAGGGGGCGCATAACTGTAAGCCAGCGCACAATGCTTGGCATTATGCAGACCGAAAGGGTTTGCGATATGTGCGGAGGCTCGGGCAAGATAATACTCGAGTCCTGCCCCGACTGCAAAGGCAAGGGCAAGGTGCGCCGCCAGCGCTCTGTAAAGATAAAGATTCCGGCGGGCGTAGACAACGGGCAGATGCTCACCATGCGCAACGAAGGCAATGCGGGCGGCCCCGGTGCGCCCAACGGCAACCTCATTGTCATATTCAATGTGCTTCCGCACCCGCTTTTCAAACGTGACGGTGTCAACCTGCACATGGAGCTTCCGATAACGGTAGCGCAGGCCATCCTCGGCGCCGAAATCGAGATACCAACCTTAAGCGCGCCCGTAAAGATCGAAATACCCGAAGGCACGCAAGACGGCACGATAATAAGGGTAAAGGGCAAGGGGGTAAAGCACCTTCGCAGCGACTCCTACGGCGATTTGTTCGTTAAAGTTATCGTCGATGTACCCCGCAACCTCTCGGGCAAGCAGAAAAAGCAGCTCAAGGAGCTCGAAACCGTGCTTGCGGGCGGCAAATACGACAAGCTTGACAAGTACAACAAGATTATCAAAGAGCTTTAAGGCTTCCTAACGGAGATTTATGTATAAACAAATAACCGTCGAAACAACATCTCAGGGTGCCGACTTTATAGCCGGCATCTTTTTTGGCTTGGGCGCGGGCGGCGTGGTCGTCGACGACCCCAACGACATCAACGAAGTCCTTGCCTCAAAGACTCATTGGGACTATGTCGAGGAATCTTTGCTGGACACAAGCGGGCCAGTAAAGGTTAGCTGTTTTGTATCCTGCGAGGAATGGAAAGCCAAGGTAGAGGAATTAAAATCCCGCCTTGCGGAGATAAGCGGCGTCGATATGGGCAGCCTCAATATTACCGTTACCGACTATGTCGACTGCGACTGGCTGGACGAATGGAAAAAGTACTTCAAACCCATAAAAGCGGGAAGGTTTGTCGTCGCCCCCTCGTGGGAGGAATATGAGCCTAAGGATGGCGAAATTGTCATAAAGATAGACCCCTCGATGGCGTTCGGCACGGGCGAGCACGAATCCACAAGGCTGTGCCTTAAGCTCATGTCCGAATTGGATATCAAGGGCAAACAGGTAATAGATGTGGGCACGGGAAGCGGCGTATTAGGCATAGCCGCCATAAAGGCCGAAGCCGGGCATTGCTATATGTGCGACATAGACAGCCTCGCCGTAAAATCGGCAACCGACAACGCCCGCTTGAACGATGTGATTCAGAGTGTTACAATAGAGGAAAGCGACCTGCTTACAAAGACGGGGCTTAAGGCGGATATACTTCTTGCCAACCTCACCGCCGACATTATATCGAGGCTTGCCGAGGCGGGGCTGACCGCCCACATTAAAGATGGCGGGTTTATGGTCTGTTCGGGCATAATAAACAAAAGAAAGGGCGAAGTGATAAAAGCCCTGAAGGACAAGGGGCTGACCCTTATAAAAGAGTGCGGGGAAGGCGATTGGGTGGGGCTGCTTCTTAAGCTGTAACCCCCGCTTGCGCGCATATCCGAAAAACGGAGGGACAAATGGAAATTAAGAGATTCTTTTGCGACCGCATAGATGGCGACAAGGTAATACTCACAGGCGAGGAGTTCCACCATTGCGTAAAGGTAACAAGGCATAAAGCCGGCTTTACGATAATCGTTTGCATTGGCGACGGCTACGATTATTACGCCAAAATAGAATCCGTCGAAAAAGAGTCCCTCACGGCAAAGATATTCCGCAAAGAGATTAACAAAAACGAGGTTTCGGGCTCGCTCATATTCTTCCAGGGCGTCTGCAAGGAGCTGGACTTTATAGTCCAGAAGGCTGTCGAACTGGGCGCCACCCGTATCGTGCCGTTTTACAGCATAAACACCAACATCAGCGGTATAAAGCAGGACAGGCTGCAAAAAATCGTCAGGGAAGCCGCGAAACAATGCGGCAGGGCGAGGCTTCCCGATATTTGCGAGCCCGTTAATTTCGATAAGGCGATAGAGATTTCGAGAGCAGCCGAAAACAGGGTTCTTTGCTACGAAAACTGCCGCGGCAAGACCATAAAGGACGCCGTTGCGAAAAACTCGCACACGCTTGCTCTGTTTGTGGGCGCCGAGGGCGGCTTTACCGAAACCGAAGTTGCCTACGCCCAGGAAAAAGGGGTACAGATAGTCACCTTGGGCAAGCGTATCCTGCGCGCCGAAACGGCGGCGGTCGCCGCAATGACGCTGGGGCTCGCCGCTTTGGGAGAGCTATGAAAAAAGCCGTAGTTTTTAATCTCGGGTGCAAGACCAACCAGTATGAATGCGATGTCCTGGCGGCTGGGCTAAAGTCGATGGGCTACGAAACTTCGGATAGGCTGGAGTACGCCGATGTCTACATCGTAAATACCTGCGCCGTAACTTCGGAAGCCGAAAGAAAGTCGAGGCAGATCCTCTCCCGCATCCGCGCGCACAACCCCCAAGCCTATATTGCGATATGCGGCTGCGCCTCTCAGAAAAACGCCGAGTTCTTTCTTAAAAACGGCGTGCAGTATGTTTCGGGCGTGGCGGGGAAGACAAAACTTCTGGAATATCTGGGGCAAAATCATTCTGCCGTCGATGAGCTTCCTTCGGCGTTTGAGGAAACCGAATTTTTACCTTCGGTATCCCGCACTCGCGGTTTTGTTAAAATTCAGGACGGCTGCTCCAACTTTTGTTCCTACTGTATAATACCCCATTTGAGGGGAGCCCCCCGCTCCAAAAAGATTGCCGCCGCGGCGGAAGAAATAAGGGCGCTTTCAAAGTCTTTAGACGAGATCGTTATCACGGGCATCAACCTTTCCTTCTACGGCAAAGACAACGGCGAAAGCCTCGCCGCCCTCATGCGCGAGATAAAGGATGTCGATGTAAGGGTAAGGCTGGGTTCGTTCTATGTCGAGGGCATAAGCGCCGAGCTTCTGGACGCTTTGTTTTCGCTTAAGGATTTCTGCCCGCACTTTCACCTTTCGTTACAAAACGGCGACGACGGCGTTCTTAAGGATATGAACCGCCGGTACACGACGGCGGACTACAAGGAAAAGGTGAAACTTATAAGGCGGTACGACCCGCTTGCCGCGATCACCACCGACATCATTGTGGGCTACCCCACCGAAACTGAGGAGAGCTTCCAAAATACCCTGAATTTTGTAAAGGAAGTAGGGTTTTCGGACATTCACATTTTCCCGTTTTCGGCGAGGGAAGGCACAAAGGCAGCAAAGCTTAAGCCTTTAGACCCGAAAACCGTAAAGGACAGGGCGGCGCGGCTTGCCGAAGTGCGGGACGGGCTATGCGAACAATACCTTAAAAAGATGCTGGGCGCCGCACAGAATGTCATAATAGAGGAAACAAAGGACGGTATCGCCGAGGGCTACTCGCAATACTATGTCCGCTGTTATACCCCTTTAAAAACTCCCAAAAAGCGTGTTATAATTATACCAGACGAACTGTATAAGGACGGAATAAAAGGAAGCGAAAAGGAGATGCCGATATGACCGACTGCGTATTCTGCAAAATAATAAAAGGGGATATCCCCTCTAAGAAGTTTTACGAGGACGACGAATTTATCATCATCGCCGACATTAACCCCCAAGCCGACAAGCACTATTTGCTTATCCCCAAGCGCCACTACGCCGACATTACCCAAATGACGGACGAGGACGCCGCCGTGCTGGCAAGAGCGCTGAAGAAGCTTTCCTCGCTCGCCGACGAATTGGGGCTTTCCAACGGCTTCCGTATTATAAACAACAAAGGCGCCGACTCCTGCCAATCGGTATTCCACCTGCACATACACATCCTGGGCGGCAACAAGCTCTCCGAGAGGATGGGCTAAGCCGGCGTTTTGCTGTTAAAAGCAGTCCGCAGATTTAATAACAAGCCGTTGTGCGGGGCGGATTAAGCGGGACTGTTTTTCCTCATCATATATTCAAGAATCGAGATCGCCTCGGGCGGGAGCATCTGCTTTAACATTTCCGAGGGCATTTGCTTGTTTATCCCGTAATTGGGCGCCGCCTGCTGCTGCGGGGGCGGCTGGGGATTGTTGTTCTGGCCCTGCATCATACTCATAAGCCCCATAAGCGTGGACATATCGGGCGACCCGCCTTGTTGCCCGCCGAAAGGCATACCCCCGCCTAAGGGTGAACCTCCGCCGCTCATGGCGGAAAACATCTTTAGCATATCCGCCATATTGTTGTTTCCGCCCTTTCCGCCGTTCATGCCCATCATGAGAAGCGGAAGCATCGACATAATATTGTTGTTCATATCCACCTCCGCTACTTTTTAAGCTCTCTTATAAGTTCGCGCATGCGCTCGGCCTGCTCGGGAGTGAGAAAAGCCTTGGCGTTGCTGTAAAAATTATCCAGCATTTCATCGTTTAATGTGCCGTTGGCACGGCTTATGGCGGCGTTTTTGAACATCTCCTGCATCAGCTGCTCTTCGTTCATTTTGCCGTATTTATCGAGCATTTCCTGGGTGTTTTGGCCGTTTTCGGGGGCGGGCTGGCTTCCCGCGGCGCGTTTTTTTATGTAGTCGTTTATTCTCATTGCCTCACCTCCGTATATAGTATGCGGGCGGGGCGGGCTTTGTCAAAGAACAAGAATATTTACTAATTTTTTCGATATTCCATTATTATGCTTGACTTTATTTTACGAATAATTTACAATCATTTTACAGCTGGCGGAGAAAGAGGAGTATCATGAAGTACGACACCAACACCAATACGCTTATCAACGAGATAATGGCCAACAACACCTCTGCCGTTATGTTGTTTGCTCCCGCGGGCACGGGCAAAACCGATTTTCTTACCGAGCTCGCCAACCGCTATCACACGGTTTTTTGGTTTAACGCGGTCGTAGACGATTTCGATTTGTTCTGCCACACTCTTGTAGGAAAGGTTGTCAAAAATGACGAGCAGTTCAAGCTAAAGATGTATCAGCTGCTGTTCTGCGACTCGACCTTTAACGACTGCAATGTCGTGGCGATGTCCATATTAGACTACATTTCCAAGATAAAGGGCAACTGCCTTATGATATTCGAGAGAATGGAGAGGCTTCCCAAAGACTTCGACCTTTCTTTGCTCGAGCGCATGATAAAGCATTGCCCCTCCAACCTAAAAATCGTAATCTCCAGCGAAACCTTTATTAATTTCGACTACACCCGTTTCGAGCCCATTTACCCCAAACTCATAGACGAAAATATCCTCACCCACCATACCCCGCTTCCCGACTGCAAAACCTACCTCGAGGGCCTGGAAGACGAGCATATCGCCTTTTTGACATATATAAGCGAGCTTATCGTTTTCGACTCGATGTTTGTCAGGGAAATTTATCCTGAGGGCGAAGAGCTTCTCCGTATGCTCTCCCGCAAAGAGTACTATGTGGCTACCAGGGATGTAAGGTATTTCAGGATTAATACCCTTCTTCGCAACTACCTTGCCGAAAACAGGGACAAATACGAGCATATCATAGCCGAAAAGTTCTCGGCGCCTCTTATACCCCTTTACGCCGACTACCTCTACCGCAACGGCGAGCATTATTCGGCTTTTATTTTCAACTGCAAGCAGAACAGGCTCAGCGAAGCCGACAAATGCATAAAGGCCATACTTTCGGACGAAATAAGGCTTCTGAGGCTTTGGGACTTTGCCGCCTCCCGCAAAAATATGGAATACCCTCCGGTGGACGAAAGCTACCCGTACTACAAGCTTTATATGGGCATAGTCGCCGCCGCCAAAGGCGAATACGAGGTTTCCAATAAATATTTCAAAGACCTTATAACGGTATTTTCAGACCTCGGCGACAACCTGGCCGAAACGACGGCGGCTTTCCTTCTGGCAAACAGCTACGACAAGCAGGGGCTAAACGACGAGATTGCCGGCGTAATAAACCCCATAATGGCAAAGTTAAGCCGCGCAAATCCCGCCATACTCAATGTGCTGTACTGCCTTACGGTGCCTTTCCGCAAGGAGCTCAACATACCCATTACCGAGTACGAAAACAAGATTCTTTCGCCCGAGTGCGAAAAAACACTTTTCTATATAAAGGCCCTCGAGGACCTCTCGATTGCCTACTTTAACATCGGCAACTACCGCAGGGCGATTATGATTGCCGACAAGCTAAAAGAGTACCTTCCCACTTATGTCGTGCCGCATTCGCAGATCGCCTTCCGCTACTACGAAGGCGAAGTCGAAAAGGCCGAGATGATAGCCAAGGAAGCGCTTGATTTTGCCATAACCAACGAAATCGAAACCGACATCGGGCTTCTTTACAGCACGCTCGGTATGATAGACCTCTATTACGGCAAGGTAAGGGAGGCCCTGGCAAAGTACGATCTTGCGGTAAAGCTAAGCAAAGAAAACAACGCCACCCGTTTTTATGTGATAGGGCAGCGCTGCATAGCTTACGCCCGCTTCGGCGACCCCAACTACGCCAAGGAAGTCGCGCACATCTACCTTAAGCAATGCGAAACCTACTTTCCCAAGTATGTTTCTATGCTTCAGCTGGCGCTAAGCTATTGCTATCTCAAGCTGGGCGACAGCGAAAAGGCATACAAGTACGCCACCCAATGCGTGCAGACCAGCCAGGCGCGTTCCACCAACTGGCTGATAGGCGTCGCCATCGCCACATCTCATATGCTTGTCAAAGGCGATTTGAAGGACGCCCACACTCTGGTTAAGAACATACTCAGGTCGTCTTCTTCCTACGGGATGAAGATGATTGTTGTGGATAATTATCACGACATATTCAGCAAGATAATCTCCTTCGCCAAGCAGAACAAGATAGAGGAAGATTTTGTTCAGGAAGTCGAGGACGCCCTCAAGAAGAAAGAAAAGCTAAAGCACTCGGTGGGAAGCATCAACATCGATATGTTCGGCGATGTGCGCATCACCGTGGGCGGCGAGGTCGTGCAATGGAAGACCCGCAAATCCCGCGACCTCTTCCTGCACTATATACTTGCCGGCGAGCAGGGCATCGACCGCTCGGTTATAATAGACTACCTCTGGAAGGATTATCTTTACGAATCGGCTATAAATAACCTCAAAACCACAAACAATATTATCAGAAAGACGCTCGCGGCCTACAATATCGATTATAAGCTGGACTACATTAACAGCCGCTACATCCTTCGTATCGACAACCTCGAGAGCGACTACTCGCATTACAAATCCCTTATGCTGCGCTACAAGGTCGAGACCAACACCTATAAAATGATGGAAATCATGAACCAGATTCTCGAGCTTTACAAGGGCGAATTTGCCGCCGACATCACCTACGACGACTTTGCCGACGAACGCAAGAGCATAAGGCAGGAGATTGTTTTCGGGCTGCTGCGCCTCATAAGGCAGCTTGCCATGCAGGGCGAGTATATGGACGCCAAGAGATACCTCTCGCACCTCATAATAATAGACAAGCAGACCGATTACAGCCACATGATGGCGGAACTTGACAGCCGCATTAACCTCACGGAATAACTATGAATACAGACACCAATGCGTCGTGGCGTGACTATAGGGTTATAGCCACGGGCGACGGATATAAGCTAGAGGATTTCGGAGGAATAATACTTCTCCGCCCCGACCCGCAGATTATCTGGCGGGCGCCCTTCGATATGCGAAAGTACGAAGGCCTGCACGCCGTTTACGAGAGAAGCTCCTCGGGCGGCGGGGCGTGGAAAATCCTGAGGCGCGTACCCGACGAGTTTTTTGTAAACTGGAGAAGCCTTAAGTTTTCACTTAAGCTTATGGGCTTTAAGCACACGGGGGTTTTCCCCGAGCAGGCCTCCAACTGGGCAAGAATAATATCTATGATACAAGGCGCGGGGCGCCCGATAAGCGTCCTTAACCTTTTCGCTTATACGGGCGGGGCAACGCTCGCCGCCGCGAGCGCTGGGGCGTCGGTATGCCATGTTGACGCCGCAAAAGCAATGTGCGAGAGAGCGGGGGTAAACGCAAGATTAAGCGGGCTTTCGGACGCTCCTATAAGGTACATCGTGGACGACTGCGTAAAGTTCGTCGAAAGGGAGATAAAGAGGGGCAGGCGGTACGACGCAATAATTATGGACCCGCCCAGCTACGGCAGGGGCCCAAAGGGCGAAACATGGAAGCTGGAGGACAAAATTTACGACCTTGTTTGCCTCACAAGGCAGGTGCTTTCGGACAAGCCTTTGTTTTATCTCATAAACAGCTACACAACCGGCTTACAGCCCACCGTAATGAAAAATATCGCAAGCTTAGGGTTGGACGGGCTTACGGGAGAAACCGAGGCTTTCGAACTCGGGCTTCCCACGGGCGACCCGAGGATAATCCTTCCCTGCGGCACCACCTGCATAACATCGTTTAAGTAACCGGAGCAAGCCATGAAAAAATACAATTACGAAGATATCAATATAGTCTACGAGGACAACCAGATTCTTGTTGTCGTCAAGCCCCAGAATATGCCCGTGTGCGAGGACGAAACGGGCGACGACGACCTTCTTAACCTTCTCAAGCAGTATGTGGCTGCCAAGTACAACAAGCCCGGCGAAGCCTTTTTGGGGCTTGTTCACAGGCTGGACAGGCCCACCGGCGGGGTAATGGTCTTTGCCCGAAACAGCAAATCCGCCGCGCGCCTTAGCAAGAGCCTTGTGGAAGGAGAAATGGAAAAAAGATACCTGGCTGTTACGGTTGGGGTACCCAAACAGAAGAGAAACATACTTAAGAACGCCTTATACAAAGATGTTGCCAAGAACGAGGTTTTTGTCGTGCCCGTTGCCACCGAAGGCGCCAAGCTCGCTATACTCGAGTATCATACGCTTACCGAGAAGATGGGGCACGCCCTTGTGGACATAAAGCTTGTAACGGGCAGAAGCCATCAGGCCAGAGTGCAGATGGCAAACATAGGCACCCCGCTTTTCGGTGACCAGAAGTACGGCAAAGGCAAATCTCCCGCCTCCGCCAACCTGGCTTTGTGGTCTTACGAACTGCGCTTCCCCCATCCCGTAACAAAGGATATAATGGTATTCCGCGTCCTCCCGCCCTCCGACGAAGTGCCGTGGAAGGCATTCGATATCGACACGCTGATAGCGATAATAAAATAAACAAAATGCCGCCCGTAAAGGCGGCTTTATTTATGAGAGGTATTACTTCGGGTTTTTCAGGATATATTCGATTCCCTCTAAAAGCAAATCTATATCGTTTTCCCTGTTGCCCCATCCCACGCTTGCCCTTACGGCGCCTTGCTTTTCGGTGCCCAAAAACCGGTGGGCAAGGGGGGCGCAATGCAGCCCGCTCCTTACGGCTATGCCGAATTCGGCGTCTAAAATATTTGCGGCCTCGCCCGAGGGGATGTCGCGAACATTGAAGGAAACCACGCCGTTTTCGTTTTCGTAATACAACTTTACGCCGTTTAAGGATTTAAGACCTTCGACCATGCGGGCGGAGAGGTATTTTATTTTTTGGGCTATTTTTTGCTTGTTTTTCCTTGTCCACTTTATTGCCTCGCAAAGCCCGGCGATACACGGCGTATTTTGCGTGCCGCTCTCGAAGCCTTCGGGATAGCTTTCGGGTTGCATAAGGTTGAAGCTGTCGGTGCCCGTACCTCCGCAGATAAGGGGCTTGAATTTTATCTCCCTGAATGCCAGAAAGCCCACCCCTTGCGGGCCGTATAAGCCCTTATGCCCGCTTGCCGCTATCATATCGACATCTTTATAGTCGGCTTCGGTGTGCCCCAAAGACTGGGCGCAGTCTAACAGCACGGGTATGCCTTTTTCTTTGGCGGCGGCCGAGATTTCCTCAATCTCGTGCCTTGCGCCCGTGACATTGGACATTTCGGATATGGCGAGAAGGGAGGCCTTTGCGCTTAAATAGGGGCGTATATCCTTTGCCGTCACCGCAAAGCCCGACGGGCGTATTATGCGCAAATCGATTTTGCCCTGCGCTTCGAGGCGCTTAAGCGTTCTTAAAATGCTGTTGTGCTCGAATACCGTCGTTATTACCTCGCCCGAGAGGTTCATACCCATAACCGCGAGGTTTATTGCCTCGGTGCAGCTTTTGGTAAAAACGGCGTAGGGCATTCCCGTAAGCTCGCATACCTCAAAACGGCACTCCTCGATCTTCTGGGCGGAGCCGATGCTTCCCTTATGCGCGCCCCTTCCCGGGTTGGAGCTTTGCTTAAGCTCCTTCTTCACGGCGCTTATTACACACTGGGGTTTATACCTCGAAGTCGCCGCGTTGTCTAGGTAACCTTTACACAAATTTATTAGCCGCATAATATAGTGTATTATAGGGGCATACGGCAATATTACCGTTTTGCCCTCAATCGTTTATCGAAGGAGAAAATATGAATACGCTCGCGCCGTTCAGGTCCAGAAGCGAAGCACTTAGGCTTCAGTCGGCACTTAAAGAACACCGTGTCGCGGCGGCAGTAATAAATACCCCCTCATATATGGGGCAAAGCTGCGGCCTTAGCGTCACCTTCCCCCACGAATACCAGGCTCTCGCCAAATCACTTATAGATAAATACAGGCTGGCAAGCTTCGCGGGATTCTTCCCGAGATAAGCCAAACATATTTAAGAGGGGGATAAGAGCGCCTTAAAAAGGCGTTCTTTATACATAAAGCATAACGAATTCTCTAAAATCAAGGATTTAACTATTTTTATCCGAGGGGTTCTGTCGGTAAATTCATTGCATTATTGCCATTTTTTTGCAATAATACTAATATGAACCCTCAAACGATTTTCAAAAAATTATCCGAGATGCACCCGAACGCAAAATGCGAGCTGGATTTCTCCACGCCCTTCGAGCTGCTTGTCGCCGTAATTTTGAGCGCCCAATGCACCGACAAAAGGGTTAATATGGCGACAAAAGAGCTTTTTAAGGTTTACAACACCCCCGAGCAGTTCGCCGCACTTAACGTCGAGGACCTTAAGCCGTATATTTTCAGCTGCGGCTTTTACAACAACAAGGGCAAGAACATAATAGCTATGTCGGCGGATATCGTAAAAAAGCACGGCGGAGTCGTGCCCTCTACGATGGAAGAGCTTACCGCTCTCGCGGGCGTAGGCAGAAAAACTGCTTCGGTTGTGCTCGCCGCGGCGTTTGAGATACCCGCCATAGCCGTCGATACCCACGCTTTCAGGGTTTCAAACAGGCTGGGGTTAAGCAGCGGCAACACCCCCGAAAAGGTGGAGTTCGACCTGAGGGCGCTTTATCCCGAGGAGCAATGGATAAGGCTTCATCACCTTCTCGTGTTTCACGGGCGGTACATCTGCCATTCACAAAAACCCGACTGCGGGGCTTGCCTTCTGACCGAGGAGTGCCCCGCTTACAAAGAATTTATTAACAAGCGAGGCAAAAATGTTTCTAGATAAAGCCGTAATTATATGCAAAGCCGGAAACGGCGGCGACGGTGCGGTATCCTTCCACCGCCAGAAGTATGTCCCCAAGGGCGGGCCCGACGGCGGCGACGGGGGCAACGGAGGCAATGTCTACATCGAGGCGGACGCTTCGATGAATACCCTTATAAACTTCAGCTACACCAAGAGGTTTATCGCGGGCGACGGCGAGAAGGGCGACAAGAACAACAAATACGGAAAAAGCGGTAAAGATATAATTTTAAAAGTCCCGAGAGGCACAATCGTAAGGGATTATGAATCGGGCGCCATTGTGGCCGATGTCTATAACGAGGGCGAAAGGATACTTTTGCTTAAGGGCGGAAAGGGCGGCAGGGGTAACGCAAAATTCGCCACCCCCACCCGCAGAAGCCCGGGCTTTTCCGAACTGGGCGAAAAGACCAAAGAAAGAAAGCTTGTCTTAGAGCTAAAAACCATAGCCGATGTCGGGCTTGTGGGCTATCCCAATGTGGGCAAATCGACCCTTCTTTCGGTGATAAGCGCCGCCCGTCCCAAGATAGACAATTACCCCTTTACAACGCTTACCCCAAACCTCGGCGTTGTAAGGTATCACGACGACAGTTTTGTCGTTGCCGATATCCCGGGGCTTATAGACGGCGCCGCCGAAGGGGTAGGGCTGGGGCACGAGTTTTTGCGCCATATAGAAAGGGTGAGGCTTATTGTGCATGTAGTCGATGTAAGCGGCAGCGAGGGGCGCTCGCCCGCGGAGGACTACACCGCTATCAGAAAGGAGCTTAAAAAGTACAGCGAAAAGCTCGCAGGGCTTCCCGAAATCGTTGTAGCCAACAAGTGCGACCTTCTTGCCGATAACGAAAACCTGAAGTCCTTGCGCAACAAGTGCCGCAAAAAGGTGGTAGAGATAAGCGCGGCGACCACGCAGGGCATAGACGCCCTTATTGCCCTTATGGCAGAAAAATTAAGGGAACTCCCGCCGCCCGGGCCGATAGAGTTCGAACCCTTCTCGCTGGAAGAAAAGGTTGCCGAAGAATTTATAATAACCGAGGAAGGCGAAGGCGTATTCCGGGTTTCGGGCAGCATGATAGAAAACCTCGCCCGAAAAGTTGTCTTAAGCGACCCCGAGAGCTTCCGCTGGTTCCAGAAAGTCCTGCGCGACAAGGGCGTAATAGCCGCCCTAAAGGAAAAAGGGATTAAGGACGGGGATACTGTCAGGATACAAGACATAGAGTTTGAGTACACGGCATAAACCGTATAAAGCAAAAGGGCCCCGAAAGGGGCTCGTTGAATTAATAGCTATAAATCAAAAAGCGCCTTGATATCAAGACGCTTTTGATTTCTTACTTGTACATTCTCTTACGCGCTGCCTCAATTTTCTTCTTGCGGCGTACGCTGGGCTTCTCGTATGCCTCTTTGCGGCGGAGGTCACCGATTATTCCGTCGTTGGCGCACTTTTTCTTCCATCTGCGGATGGCGCTGTCAAGGGTCTCGTTATCTTTGACATACACTGTGGACACAATCTCACCTCCTTTTGCTTCAGAGTGCTCATATTATATTACATAAAATTCGCCAATGTCAAGCCTTTTTGCCGCGAATTAAAGGTTTTTCGCGCAAAAACAGCGCATTTATTGATTATTCGCATTCGTCCGGTTTGTATTCCTTCCCAAGCCCCGAAATTTTGGCCTAAAAATGCGTAAATTTGATATATTTTGTCGATATTATGGGCAAAAAAAACGGCTTATCTTATAATTTGGTTACAAAAGAGAGGAGAAGTTATGTCCAAGAAAACAAGCGATTATAAGTTGATTGTTAAAAATGCCAAAGCTCGGATGCTGAAAAACGACTACGAGGAAGCCAAAAAGCTTTACAGGCTGGGGCTGAACAACAAATCCTTTGTCCTTAACAGCCACAGCCTCACCAAAGAGGAGCTTAGCGGCCTTTGCGACAAAATACGCGAAATCGAGTCCAACAACGAAACGGCTTTCGCCATCGGTAAGCTTGTCGACCCCGAACTTATGGCAACGCTATCGGAAAGCGAGCAGGAAAGGTATGTGTTCGAAATCGCCCGCCTTTACAGGACTCTGAGGGAAAAACTTCTGACTGTCCCGGGAGTTTTGTAAAAATTTCTCCGTAACACAAGGAAAACCGCGGAAACATATCGTATATAAGTAGTGTAAAGAAGGTACTTTGGTTACGGAGAACTACTATCGCTACATATTCCGAAAGCTGGAAAGAACAGCTTCTTTCAAATTCCGATATCGTCGAGATTATTTCCCAGTTCATTTACCTGGAGAGAAGGGGCAATAAGTACTGGGCATGCTGCCCTTTTCACCACGAAAAGACGCCTTCCTTTGTCGTAAACCACAGGGAGCAGTATTATCATTGTTTCGGCTGCGGCGTAAGCGGCAATGTCGTATCATTCCTTATGGAGCACGAAAGGATGGAGTACCCCGAGGCAATCGAGTGGCTTGCCAAACGCGCCAAGATGGAGATACCTACCTACGAAACCGAGAAAGAGAAAAAAGCGCGCGCTTTCAGGGAAAAGGCACTTGAGGTCATGAAAACGGCGGCAAGGTTTTATTTCGACACTTTACGCTCGCCCAAAGGCGCGGCTGCTTTGGAATATTTAAGAAAGAGGGGATTAAGCGACCAAACCATAGTCGAGTTCGGGTTAGGGTATTCCCCCGATTACGAATCGCTTCCCGATTTTTTGAGCAAAAAAGGCTACGATTTCAAGACACTTAAGGATGTTTGCCTCGTTTCGCAGGCGGCGGACGGCAGGCATATAGACTTTTTCGGGGGCAGGGTTATCATCCCCATCATAAACGCCCGCGATCAGGTTATTGCCTTCGGCGGCAGGACGCTCGAGGGCGACAAGCTCCCCAAGTATAAAAATTCGGGCGGGACGCCCCTTTTCGACAAGAGAAGGGTGCTTTTCGGGCTAAACCTCATCAAAAAACTTCAGCAGGCCGAAACCGTAAACGACCTTGTGCTTGTCGAGGGTTACATGGATGTCATAAGCCTGCGCCAAGGCGGCATAAAGAACGTCGTCGCCTCGATGGGCACCTCGCTTACCCCCGAGCAATGCAGGGAACTTCGCAAATACGCCAACACCGTGTATGTTTGCTTCGACGGCGACGCCGCGGGGCAGCTCGCCACCTGGCGAAGCCTGGACCTTTTGTCCGAAACGGGCCTGGAAGTAAGGGTAATGACGCTTCCCGAAGGGCTCGATCCCGACGACCTCATCAAAAAAGAGGGCGGGCAGGGATTCCTTAAGTGCAAGAGCGACGCGCTGCCCCTTGTAGACTTCAAGATAAAATCGCTTGCCTCAAGATATAACCTAAACACGGCGGACGGCAAAAACAAGTTTGCAAAGTCCACGCTGCCCGTGCTCGCCGCGCTCGACCCGATAGGCAAAGATTTATACATCAAAGAGGTTTCCAAGCTTTCGGGGCTTAGCGTAGAATCGATTGCCAACTCGCTTGCCGAAGCCGCCGAAAAGCCAGCTGTTCCCTCTTCGCCCGCCGTCTTTTCGCCCAAGGAGGAAGCCCCCAAGACGGCGACAGAAGTAAACGCCCGTGTGGTCGCGGCGAGGTTTTTGCTGGGCGCGGCTTTAGCCAAAAAAGGATACGCCAAAACCTTGCATATAAGGGACGAATTTTTCGACCTCGATTCGCACAAGAAAATCGCCGGGTACATTTTGCGCTGTAAAGAAAATAATACCGAGCCCCGCTTCGGCATGCTTTACGACATAGTGGACGACAAGGCCGAGATAGACAAAGTGGAGGACGCGGTAAACTCCGTCCCGCCCCAGGAAGAGGCGAGATATTACGAGGAATGCCTCGAAACCCTGCAAAAAAACGAGCTTCAGCGCAGAAAGGCAGAGCTGTTGGAAAAGATAAAGAACGCGTCCGACGACGCCGAGAAAGATTTATTAAAAGCCGAATTGCTTAAACTATTACGGAGGTAAAAAAATGGTCGACAAAGAAATAAGGGTAAAAAACGAGATAGCCAAACTCGTGGAAGCGTATAAAGCCCAAAAGAGCGTAACCGACGAAGAACTACTCAATAAGATAGACAAATTGGGTTTCGACGCTCAGGACACCGAAAACCTGTATAAGGCGCTGGAGGAAAACGGCATAACCGTCGTCGAGCAGACGGTATCCAAGAACGACCAGCTCATACAGAAAATAATGAGCGAAGTCAACATAGACGACTCCGTAAAGATGTACCTTAAAGACATCGGCAGGGTGCCTCTCCTTACCCCCGAAGAAGAGTTGGAGATAGCCCAGAAGATGGTCGAGGGCGATGTCGACGCCAAAAACAAGCTTATAAACGCCAACCTCCGCCTTGTAGTTAGCATAGCGAAGCGCTATGTCGGAAGGGGAATGCAGTTCCTTGACCTTATACAGGAAGGAAACCTCGGGCTTATGAAAGCCGTGGATAAATTCGATTACACCAAAGGCTTCAAATTCTCGACATACGCCACATGGTGGATAAGGCAGGCGATAACAAGGGCGATAGCCGACCAGGCGCGCACCATCCGCATACCCGTCCACATGGTGGAAACCATAAACAAACTTACTAAGGTATCCAGATTGCTGCTCCAGCAGCTCGGCAGGGAGCCGACAACCGCCGAAATCGCCGAGGCCATGAACATCACCGAAGAAAGGGTAATCGAAATACAGAAGATTGCGCAGGACCCCGTGTCGCTCGAAACCCCCATCGGCGAGGAGGACGACAGCCACCTGGGCGACTTTATAGAGGACACCAATGTAACCGCCCCCATAGACGCAGCCGAGTCCAAGATGCTTAAAGAGCAGGTAGAGGAGATTCTTAACACCCTCGCCCCCAGAGAGGCCATGGTGCTTATCCTTCGCTACGGTTTGAGGGACAACCGCCCGCGCACCCTTGAGGAAGTAGGCAAGGTCTTTAATGTAACCCGCGAAAGAATCCGCCAGATAGAGGCCAAGGCTCTCCGCCGCCTCAAAAACCCCAACAAAACAAAAAAGCTGCGCGACTTTTTGGATAAATAATGAAGCTTAAAGCTGACGCCCGCATAAGGGCTATACTTAATGAAATCCGCTGCGACACCCTTGCCGACATAGGCTGCGACCACGGCAAAGTGGCGGTAGGCGCCCTTCTCGAAAACAGGGCGCGTAAGGTTATAGCCGTGGATATAAGCAAAGAAAGCCTCAAGAAATGCCACTCGCTGGGCGAAAAGGCGGGGGTATCCGACAGGCTGGAGTGCAGGCAGGGCGACGGTTTCGCGCCCATAAAGGACGGCGAAGCCGATTTTGCCGTAATAGCCGGTATGGGCGGCAGGGAAATTGTAAAAATTATTAGCAATTCGAATTATACGGGCGGGCTTCTGCTTGTCGCCCATCAGGACATAGAAGAACTAAGGAAGTTTTTAAGCGGAAGGTACGACATTCATAAGGATTTCGCCGTAAGCTGCGGGGACAGGTTTTACAGCATAATAATCGCGTCCCCCGGCGAAGGGTATGTCTATGCCGACGAAGAGCTTTATTTCGGAAGGGATTTCCCCAAAACCGAGGCCTTTGCCGAAATGCTCAAGGCCGAAAAGGAAAAACTCGAGAGAATAGTAAAAATAGGCTGCCTTACCGAGGGCGAAGCCGTTACCAAGCTTAAGGAGGCAAACAAGCTATGCCAAAGATACGGGATATTATAAAAGCAATAGAGGCGTTCGCGCCGCCCGAGCTTGCTCTCGACTTCGACAACTGCGGGCTGCTATACGGCGACCCCGACAAAGAGATAAGCTCGGTACTGGTGACGCTTGACACCAACCCCGAAGTAGTTGCGGAAGCGGCCGCGAAGGGCTGCGCCCTTATAATTGAGCACCACCCCACGCTTTTCTACCCCATAAAGAAAATAGACTTAAGGCACCCCAAGCACAAAGCCCTCTGCGAGGCTATAAAAAACGATATAGCCATATATTCCGCCCACACCAATGTCGATTTTGCCGAAGGCGGGCTTAACGACGAAGTGGCAAAGATTCTGGGCTTAATCGATATCACGACTTTAGACGGCACGCCACATTCGGCGAGAATGGGAAGGCTGGACAGGGTACATACTCTTAAAGAGCTTGCCAAAAAGGTAGAACTGGCGCTGGGCGACCCCAATGTCGCAACGGTGGGCGACCCAGAAATGAAGGTGCAAACGGTGGCGATAGTAAACGGCGCGGGCGGCGGCTCGGAGGAAGCGGTTTGGCAGGCAAAAGCCGCGGGAGCCGACATTTTTATTACCTCCGAATTCAAATATAATGTCGTAAGGTTGGCAAAAGATGTTAATTATGGTATAATTACTGTCGGCCATTACGACAGCGAAGCGCCCTTTACAAACCTTATTTGCAGAATACTAGGCGAAAGCAAGACAGGGGTAAAGGTTTGCCCCGCACAAAGCCTCAAAAATCCTTTCAACGACAGGAGCGATAAATGAACCTCGAAAAAATGCTGGAATACCAGAAAATCGATCACGAGATATATAAAATCGAGCTCGAACTTCAAAAAAGCAGGGAGATGGAGAGGGTTAAAAACCTAAAAAGCCAGATAAGCCTTGCCGAAAACGCCCTTTTAAGGCTAAACAAAGAGGCAAGCGATTTGTTTGCTGCCATCCAGAATATCGAAAAAGATATCGCCTCCGCCGTACCCGACAAAGGCATAATCGACAACGCCAACACCCTCGAGAAGGCCGAAAGCGCCGAAAAAACGCTTGCCGCCTGCCTCGAAAGCCTTGCCAACCTCGAAAGAGAGGCAAGAAGGGCGTTCGACAGGCTTTCCGCTATCACCAAAGAGGCGGCAAAGCAGTACGAAACGGGCAAGTACCTTAGCTTCGAGCACAAAAAGGCAAGGGACGAGGCCAACGCTTTGTACATCAAAGTAAAGCTCGAGCAAAAGGACAATTTCGCAAAGCTCGCCGAGCTTACAAGCCAGATAGAACCCAAACTGCTCGAAAGATACAAAGCCCTGCGCGAGCAGCGCCGTATGCCCGCCATTGTGGCGTTCAACGGCACCAACTGCTCGGCTTGCGGCATGGACATTTCAATCGAAATGAGCGAGAAGCTCAAAAAATCCGGCGATATGGCCGAATGCCCCAACTGCAGAAGGATAGTTTACCTCAAATAACGAATACCGTTGCCCATCAGGTGAATGGCGGGCGATTTCGCCCATATAATATATTACCTGCGAGGTAATATTGAAATTTTGCAAAATGAACGGATGCGGCAACGATTATATTTTTGTGTATTTGCCCGAAAACAAGGTAACTAATCCCAAAGAGCTGGCGGTAAGGCTGTCCGAAAGGCATTTCGGGGTGGGCTCGGACGGGCTGGTGCTTATAGACAAATCCCAACTTGCCGACTGCTCTATGCGCATCTTTAACGCCGACGGAAGCGAGGCTAATATGTGCGGAAACGCCCTCCGATGCGCGGCAAAGTACATATACGACCGGGGGTTTGTAACAAAAGACGAAGTAAGCGTCTGCACGCTCGCGGGCGTAAAAACCGTCAGGCTTGACATAAACGGCGGCAAAGCCGAAAGCGCGAAAGCCGACCTCGGCGCCCCCTCGCTTATGAAGCTGGGCGGCAAAAGGGCGGTAAGCCGAACCGTTACGGCGGGCGGCAAAGAATACGAGATAACGCCTATCGATGTAGGCAACTTCCATGCCGTAAGGTTTGTAAAGCGCATAACCCAAAAGGAAATGGGCATAGCAAAAGCGATATCCACAAACTGCCCGCAATTTCCCGACGGGGTGAATGTCGAGGCGGCAAGGGTTATAGACCGAGGCAACATCGAAGTAAGGGTTTACGAGCGGGGCAGCGGCGAAACGCTTGCCTGCGGCACGGGGGCGGCGGCAACGCTGTTCGCGGCCTTCCTGAAAGGACTTACGGGGCCGAAAGCAAACATAATCCTTCCCGGCGGCGTTTTGGAAGTAGAGTATATAAAGGGAAGGGTTTATGTCAAAGGGCCCGCCAAGGTTAACTTCGAGGGAGAAATCAAAGATCTATAAGCGGCTTCGCCCGCAAAAAGGATAAAAAAATAAAATACCTCAGGAGTGGAGGATACAGATGGTAAAGCTGAATTCTAATTACGGCAATCTTAAGGAAAGTTACTTGTTTGCGGGTATCGCCCGCAGGATTCGCGAATATAAAGAGGCCAACCCCTCCGCCGACATCATAAGGCTTAGCATAGGCGATGTCACAAGGCCTTTGGCGCCTCAGGTTGTTAACGCTTTGCAGAAAGCCAGCCAAGAGATGGGCAGCGCCGAAACTTTCAGGGGCTACGGCGACGAGCAGGGCTACGGCTTCTTGCAGGAAGCCATAAGAAATTATTACAAAACCCAGGCGGGCGTCGAGCTCGAGGCCTCCGAGATATTTATTTCGGACGGCGCCAAGAGCGATCTCGGCAACTTCACCGATATGTTCGACACCGACAACACCGTGCTTATCCCCGACCCCGTATATCCCGTTTATGTGGACAGCAACATAATGAACGGGCGTAAAATTGTCTTTATAGAGGGCAACGAAGCTAACGGCTTTCTGCCCCTTCCCGACGAGAACACCAAAGGCGACATCATTTATCTTTGCTCGCCCAACAACCCCACGGGCGCGGTGTACACCAAAGAGCAGCTTAAAGTTTGGGTCGATTTTGCCATAAAGAACGGCTCTGTAATCCTATTTGACGCGGCTTACGAAGCCTTCATTACCGATCCCAACCTTCCCCGCTCGATATTCGAGGTAGAGGGAGCGAAGTCCTGCGCCGTCGAGTTCTGCTCGCTTTCCAAAACGGCGGGCTTCACCGGCACAAGGTGCGGATATACGGTAGTGCCCAAGGGCATACAGATTAACGGGGTGTCCCTTAATAAGATGTGGCTCAGGCGCCAGACAACCAAGTTTAACGGCACGGCGTACATCATCCAAAGGGGCGCCGAGGCGGTATTCACCCCCGAGGGCTACGCGGGCTGCCTCGAGAACATCAATTATTACAGAGAGAACGCCAAGATAATAGCCTCTACCCTCGACAGGATTGGCATCTGGTACACGGGCGGCGTAAACTCGCCTTATATCTGGCTTAAGTGCGGTATGGATTCGTGGGATTTCTTCGACCTGCTCCTTAAAGAAGCCAATGTGGCGGGCACTCCCGGCAGCGGCTTCGGAAAGTGCGGCGAAGGCTATTTCCGCCTGACCGCCTTCAACACCAGGGAAAAGACCTTGGAGGCTATGGCAAGGATAGAAAAGGTGTTTGCTAACCTTAAGAAGAGCAACTGACTCTTAATCGGTGGCTCTGTTAAGAAAGTAAAATACAGATAGGGTTTCCGCGCACGGAAAACCCAAAAACAACAAAAGAGTCGGAGGTAAACAATGTCGGTAACCGTTTTGGTAGGCGCGCAATTCGGCGATGAGGGCAAAGGTAAAGTTGTGGACTATCTGTCCGCTGATATGGATATGGTGGTCAGGTTTCAGGGCGGCGACAACGCCGGGCACACCGTGGTAAACGAGCACGGCACTTTTAAGCTTCACCTTATACCCTGCGGTATTTTCAAAAAGGGCTGCAAGGCTCTCGCCAACACCGGAATGGTGATTAACCCCGACGAGCTTCTTAAAGAAATAGACCAGATCGAGGCGCAGGGCGTAGATACTTCCAACCTGTTTATCTCGATGAGGGCAATAATCCTGATGCCGTACCACATCGAGCTGGATAAGCTTTCCGAAAGCAGCGGCAGGACGGGCATAGGCACGACAAAGAGGGGCATAGGCTACGCCTACGCCGACAGGGCGAGAAGAAACGCCTTAAGGTTCGAGGACCTGCTCGACCCCGAATATTGCGAAAAAAGAGTAAGGTCTATAATGCCCACCATAAACGCCGAAGTGGTGGCAAAGGGAGGCAAGGAGTTTACTGCCGAAGAGATTATAGAAAAAACAAGGTACTGGGCCGAGAGGCTTAAGAATAGGATAGTCGAGCCCGTTTCCTTTGTGAACAACGCCATAAACCGCGGCGAAAAGATACTCTTCGAGGGCCAGCTCGGCGCAATGAAGGATATCGACCTCGGTATATATCCCTATGTTACATCTTCCAACCCCGTCGCGGCTTACGCCGCCGTAAGCGGGGGCTTCCCCATAAGCAAGATTTCCGAGATAGTAGGCGTAATGAAGGCGTTTTCGTCGGCTGTCGGCGACGGGCCCTTCCCCACAGAAATGGAAACTGAGCTTGCCGACGGCTTCCGCGGCAAGGGCGACCAGATAGACGACGAATTCGGAGCCCGCACGGGCAGGGCGAGAAGGCTCGGGTGGCTGGATTTGCCCATAGTAAAATACGCCGCCACCATAAACGGGTTTACGGCATTGGCCGTCTGCAAGATAGACAAACTGGACACATACAAAGAAATTAAAGTCTGCGTGGGCTACAAGTTAGACGGCAAGGAAATAGATTATATGCCCTCCGCCCGCGACCTCTACAAGGTCGAGCCCGTTTATGTTACTATGGAAGGGTGGCTGCAAAGCACCAAGGGCGTGCGCAAGTACGAAGACCTTCCCGAAAACGCCCAAAAGTACATATCCCTCATAGAGGAATATACCGGCGTAAAGGTCAAGTACATAGGCGTAGGCCCCGCCCGCGACGAAATTATTGTAAAATAACGGGGAGCTATGCGAGCAAAAACGAGGTCTGCCTTAAAAACCGCGGGAATAGTGCTTCTCGCCATACTTCTGGCGCTTATAGCCTTATATATCGCGGTGCCCGTTAAAGCGATGGCGGACTTCTATGCCGACCTCGATGAACAAAAAGAAAGGATATCTTCGCTGAAAGAAAACCCGCCTGCTCCGATAGACGAACAGGCTATTGCCGGTTTCGATTTGTCGAGGGCAAGCGAGATAAAATTCAACGAGATTCAATTTATCATTTCCCACAACAGCTACAAGAAAAACATCTCCGACCTAAACTACATTTTGCTTAGCCCCTTTACGGGTGTTAAGCCCAGCAGGTACGAGCACGACTTCATACTCAACCAGCTAAACGACGGCGCCAGGGGAGTCGAACTTGACATTCAGTATGTCAATAAGCGGTTTTTGGTATTCCATATCGCGGTAAAGGATTCGCGCACGCATTGCCCGAGCTGGGAGCTCGCCGTCGAGGAACTTAAGATTTGGTCGGACGCCAACCCCAACCATCTGCCAATTTGCGTGCTTGTCGAAATCAAGGCGGAAAACCTGCCCATCGAGGTTTATAAGCGGCTGGACCAAACCATAGAAAGTGTTTTCGGAAGGGATAAACTTATAACGCCTTCCTTGCTGATGGGCGAGAACGAAACGCTAAGGAGCGTTGCAGACAAAAACGATTGGGTGACGCTCGATAAGGTTCTGGGCAAGGCTATGTTTATATTGCACCCCTGCGACGGCACCGACAAATACATAGAAGCCGACCCGACAATGAGGTCGCAGGTTATGGTGCCTATGTTTGCCGCTGCCGAATTGCAGAGCGAAAATCCCAAACATTCGGATTATTATCTTTTGCTTAAGAACGACGACCCCGACCCCGAAAAGATTCAGCCCCTTGTTAACAGCGGCTTTATGGTGCGCACCAGAATGGACGAGCCTTTAATTTACAGCGAAGAGAGAAAGCGGCAGGCGATAGCCAGCGGAGCGCAGATTATCTCGGCGGATTATCAGAAAGGGGTTGTTTATCCCAAGGTGGGCTATATTTCGGAGCTCGCCGAGGGCAAAACCGTCATTTTGAGAAGGCCGTAATTTAGGCAATTCAAGGGCTAAAAGAATAACTTTTATTATTTACTTATTTTCTCTTTGGGTGTATAATATTATAAATTCGGTAAACTAAAAAAGGGGTTTTATTATGTGCATTTACACAATTACCACTTATAACAAATTAGTCAAGCTAAGAGCCAGGGTCAAAAACGCATGGGCGCAAATCGATGTCCAGCTCAAAAAGCGTTACGACCTCATTCCCAATCTTGTAGAAACGGTTAAAGGCTACGCCAAGCACGAGAACGAGGTGCTTACTCAGGTTACAATGGCCAGGGCTTCGGTGGGCGGCGCTCAGACGACTGCCGAAAAAATCGAGGCTAACAAAGAACTTACGGGCGCCCTCAGCAGGCTGCTTGTCGTCGCCGAGAGATACCCCGAGCTTAAGGCAAACACCAACTTTATGGATTTGCAGAACCAGCTTAAGGATATCGAGAACAAGATAGCCTACAGCCGCCAGTTCTACAACGATACGGTTATGAATTATAACCAGAAAACCGAAATGTTCCCTTCCAACATAATCGCCAAGATTTTCAAGTTTAAGCCCGAAGTTTACTTCGAGGTAAACGTCGAAGAAAAGGAAGCCCCCAAGGTACAATTCTAAGAATGAAAAAATTTCTCGCGATTCTGGTTCTTGCCCTGACGGCCGTTCTGGCCGTCGTTTCGCTGTCCGCGTGTGAAGGCAAAGGCGAGCTGTGGCTCCAAAAGGTTGAGATAGCAGGCGCCCTCGACAAAGAGGGCAACCTCACCGTGTCCGAAACATGGGAGATAGGGTTTAGCTCGGCCGAAGGGTTTCGGAATGTATACAAGGTAATAGATTTGTATGACAGCGAACTTGGCGTGGAGAGCGGGATTTCGGATTTGCGCGTGTATGACGGCAGCGGCAAACCGATGGAGCGAGCCCCCATAACCACGGTTAACGAAAACGCGATTTCGAAATATCCCAACACCTATTACATTGTTTCGGCAGGCAGCCGCAAAAGCGAGATAGGCGTTATATTCCCCAAAACCACAAGCGGCACGAGGACATATACCTTCAGTTATGTCATCAGTGATTTCGCCGCCTCATACGCCGATACCGCCGTGCTGTACTGGAAGCAGTTTGATGAGGAATTCGTATATATCGAAAATTATAAATGCGAGATTTCGATGCCCGAGGGGCAGAGCCTCGAGGGCGTGAGGGCGTGGTTTCATACCGAGGCGGAAGAAAGCCTTTTGGAGTTTAAGGATAACACTCTGGTTTATACCGCTTCTCAAATAGCCGCGGGCACATGGGTCGAAACAAGGGTGGCAATGCCAAACAGCTTTTTTGAGGGGTTGAAAAAACACTCAAACAAAGCAAAGCTTGGCTCCATGATACAAGAAGAGCAGAAATGGTACGACGATTGGCAGGCCGAGATCAAAAGGCAAAAGACCCTTGCCGCCGTCGAAATCGCTATTTCGGCCATTCTTCTCGCTGTATCGGTAGGGCTTGTAATCTTTTTGAACATAAGCAACAAAAGAGGCAAAGGCGATTATCCCAAATACTTCCGCGATATCCCCAAAGAGTGGTCTGCGGGAGAGCTCGGGCATTTGTTCTATTATTATGACGGAGGGGTGGAGAAGAAGAACCTTCGCGGACGCCTTCTTTCGGCAACTATCCTTGAGCTTTGCCGCCGCAACTACATCGAGATTATCCCCACTGCCGACGGCGATTATAAAATCCATGTTAACAATGTGCCCGCCGTCCGGCTTGCCGACTTAAGGCCCTACGAATATACCTTATACAGGCTGTTGGAAAGGGTAGAGCGTTCGGTAGGCAAAGAGTTCACGATGGACGATTTCGAGAAGTACGCCAAAAGCAATTATGATGATATAGATATATCCATAAACGAATTCAACGCCAAGTCCAAAGACTGGTTCAGGCGCGGCGGCTTTGTGGGCAAGATGTCCTCATTTATGAAATTGTTGGCTGTTATAGGTATGCCGATGGCAATTGTGGGCGCGATAATGTTTGTGCTCGGGTCGGGCGGCTTTTTCAGCCTGGCGCTCCTTGCCTCGGGCGTTGTGCTTTTGCTGGGCACGCCCAAGCTTCCCAAACTTAACGAAAAAGGCGAGGCGGAATACTTTAAGGCGGTCGGGCTTAAGAATTATATGCTTGACTTTTCCAACCTCAAAGAGTACGACATCCCTCAGCTTGTGCTTTGGGAAGAATACCTTGTTTACGCCACGATGATGAATATTTCCAAAGAGGTTTTGGATAACCTTAAGCTTGTTTATCCCGAAATCACAAAAGAGGCCGAAAGGGCGGGCGTTTATTACAGGCCGGGCGGAAGCTACTTGTTCACTTACCTGTGGCTTTCGAGGCTTACGAGGCCGGGCGCTCCCGTATTTGACCTTGGCTCCCGCATAGAAAGAAGCGTGTCCAACATCTACAACACCGCAAAAGCCCTCAAGTATCCTTCCAACAAGGGCGGAAAGGGCGGCTTTGGCGGCTTCGGCGGAGGCGGAGGTTTCGGCGGCAGCGGCTTCCGCGGCGGCGGTGGCGGTTTTGGCGGAGGCGGCGTAGGCGGGCGAAGATAGGCCCTCGCCTCGTCGTCACTTTTGCTTTGATTCTTTGCTGCAAAAGCGCGCAAATTTTTACGGCAAAAAAATTTGACGGCTCGGGCTTCGCCTAGTCACGC